>DRFG01000090.1 GCA_011050655.1 Roseobacter sp. | reverse complement strand
ATCCTTGACGTCGAACCTCTGCACATCAAACCTGCATCACTTACTGAATGATACAGGCGTTTTCTCCGTTTGAAGTGCTTAAAGTTACCAAAGTAACGACAAGCCGTCCAAACAGTGAAGCTGACACCGAATAATCGCTAAACACATAAGTGCATCGCTATCGGCGCGATATGAAGAGGTTGATCCATCGAATGAACCAAACCGCCCACATATCTCTTCAGATATCTAATTTTCAAAGAGCGTAGAGACAAAAGAAATCAAGTAGCGCCGTAACTTCCAGCGCGCCCCGCCCCCAATACCTCTGAATTATTATCCGCTACGTAAACAACCCTTCGCATCGAAGCTCCGTTCGTCCCGTCTAGCGCCCCAGACCCGCATCGCTGCGTCTCCGGTTAGGGCGTTCTAAGGTTACTTCCATATACCCGCAACCCCTTTTTTAAGTTTAATACGCTTTTTTCGAGGATTTCACGATTTTGCGGTCCAGAAAGCCTTCAGCGGCTTAAAATTTGGGCACCATCCAAGCGATTTCAGCACGGCATCGGCAGATATTGCCCCGTTTTATGGATATATTGAGGGGGGAACGCCGATTCTTACTGCACCGCCCCTCCGCTCCTGTGTGCCGTGAACCCCCAAACGGGAATCGCCTTACCACCCTACCTAGTTACGGATCACTGCCGCTCAACGTTGACCTATGACGCTTGAGAAACGCAGTTATCTCAGATGAGCTTGGTTTTTCCCCTGCGAACACCTCAACGTAATGGCATCCCGCTACCGCACGTTTCCACCGTGGTTCAGAGATATGCATCGAATAATAGCCGGTCTGGGTCAGGATTACCGTCAGAGCCCGGTAATGGGCAGCCTCACCTTTCACACCGAAATGTTCGAAAACCTTGGTTACAGCCAGGAGGCGATTTTGGTCGGTCGTGTCTACCAGATGCTGAAGCCGTTCGTCGCTTCGTGCCCAATTGCGAATTGCTAAATCTAAAGGAGCATCAAAAAGATCAGCGTCAACCCAGCAATCAATCAGATTAAACAACGCACCGCACAGGCTTTGCGCCGGAGCCGCACAACGATCAAGGATGATACCTGTGTTCCGCGACTGCCAGATGTCGATGACCGCATCGTGCAGATCGGCAAGATCGGTAAAGTGCCAATAAAACCCAGTGCGGGTCAAATTGAGCTTTTTCGCCAACGACATGATTTTCACAGCCTCGATGCCATCGCTTACGAAGACGTCGTAGGCGGCGGCGAGCCAGACCTCTCGGGTGGCGCGTGTACGGGTGGGTAAATCTTTATCCATCAGGCGATTTCTAAATAACTTGACAGGTATGTCAATTGCGCCAAAGCATGGCGTATATCCATTCACGGTAAACACCCAAGGGAACCCGCTATGTCAACTGATCCACTGTTGCAGCCCTACCAACTTAAACATCTCACACTTCGAAATCGGATCATGACGACAAGCCACGAACCGGCGTATCCTGATGACGGGATGCCCAAGCAACGTTATGCCGCCTATCATGCAGAGCGGGCAAAGGCTGGTGTCGCTTTGGCAATGACCGCAGGGTCAGCGGCTGTCAGCAAAGACAGCCCCCCAGTGTTCAACAACATCCTCGCCTACAAGGATGAAGTCGTCCCATGGATCCAAAATCTTACAGACGCGGTACATGAACATGGCTGTGCTGTGATGATACAATTGACCCACTTGGGGCGTCGGACAAATTGGAACAAAGGCGAATGGCTGCCGTCGGTGTCATCATCAAAACACCGCGAACCCGCGCACCATGCCTTTCCCAAGCTGATAGAAGACTGGGATATAGAAAGGATCATCAGTGATTTCGCGGATGCCGCCGAAAGGATGCAGTCAGGAGGTATGGATGGGATAGAGTTGCAGGTTTACGGCCATTTGCTTGACCAATTCTGGTCTCCGCTGACCAATGACCTGACAGGGCCGTACGGCGCTGACACTCTTGAAAATCGCATGCGCTTTCCGATGGACGTAATAGAAGCCATCCGCAAACGGGTCGGCACCGAATTTATAGTGGGCCTGCGTTATACCGCAGATGAGGCGCAGAAAGGCGGCATTACCCCAGATGAAGGGGTGGAGATTTCCAAACGCCTTGCGGCGACCGGTCAGATAGACTTTTTGAATGTCATCAAAGGGCGTATCCACACCGATCCGGCTATGACTGACGTGATCCCTATTCAGGGTATGAAAAGCGCGCCGCATCTTGATTTTGCCGGGGCTGTCCGCAAGGCGACGGGGATGCCAACGTTCCACGCCGCACGCATTCCTGATGTTGCGACTGCACGTCATGCTGTGCAGGCTGGCCTGTTGGACATGGTCGGAATGACACGCGCCCATATGGCGGACCCACATATTGTCCGAAAGATCATCGAAGGCCAAGAGGAAGATATCAGGCCATGCGTCGGAGCAACCTACTGTCTAGACCGAATATATCAGGCCGGTGACGCTCTATGTATACATAACGCTGCCACGGGTCGTGAACTGACGATGCCGCATGACATCGATCGGGCGACCACCCAAAAGAAGGTTGTAATCGTCGGTGCTGGTCCCGCAGGGCTCGAGGCCGCGCGCGTTGCCGCTGAACGCGGCCACATGGTCACCGTTTTTGAAGCCGCCGCAGACCCCGGCGGCCAGATAAGATTGACAGCACAGTCGCCGCGGCGCCGCGAAATGATTGGAATTATCGACTGGCGAATGGCGCAATGCGCCGCCCGGGATGTGACATTTCACTTCAACACATGGGCTGAAACCGAAACCGTCACCGCGCTGAACCCCGATATTGTCATCGTCGCGACGGGCGGCCTGCCCAACACCGAGTTGTTTGAACAGCATGAAGAACAAAAGCATGTCATCACGTCCTGGGATATAATATCGGGCGATGTCAAACCCGCAGGAAAAATACTGATCTATGACGAAAGCGGCGATCACCCTGCCCTCCAAGCCGCAGAAATGGCCGTCAGTGCCGGGTCACAGGTCGAAATAATGACTCCTGACCGCACGTTCTCGCCTGATGTGATGGCAATGAACCTGGTCCCCTACATGCGTGCCCTTCAGGATAAGGACGTGACCTTTACCGTCACGCGGCGTCTGGTCGGGGTCGAACGTAAAGGCAACCAGCTGACCGCGACCATCGGCACCGACTACAGCGACCATACCTACGAGGTGATCGTAGATCAGGTTGTGGTGAACTATGGTACCTTGCCGTTGGACGATCTGTATTTCACGCTAAAGCCGCTGTCATCGAATGGCGGCGCAATTGATTATGACAAACTGATCGCCGGCACCCCCCAAGATACCGTGCGCAACGATAGTGGCAATTTCCAGTTATTCCGTATCGGCGATGCGGTGTCCGCACGAAACACCCATGCAGCGATCTATGATGCGCTAAGGCTGGTGAAAGACATCTAAGCAATCCAAAAGCGGACGCGGGATTTTCCTATACCCCCCCCCGCGACGCCTGCCGGAATCAAGAGCTATCAGAGGGGCGTTTCATAGCGGCGGCCAATATCGCCCCTAAAGCTCCCTGACTTTCGGATGAAGCGGCTGGTGTTACCTTGCCGTCAGGCTTTCGGTTCGGCTTTGGTCTGTGGTCTTTGTTCAGGCGGCCTTTGTCAGCGCTAGCTTTCTTGTGATCGGACGCGGGCGCTGCTTCGCTGTTCTTGCGCATGCTCAGTCCGATGCGGTTGCGTGGCACATCAATTTCCGTGACACGTACCCGCACTACATCACCAGCTTTAACAATCTCGTGCGGATCTTTCACAAAACGATCCGCCAACTGGCTGACGTGGACCAACCCATCTTGATGCACACCGATATCGACAAAGGCCCCGAACGCCGCGACATTGGTCACTGTACCTTCAAGGGACATGCCGGGTTTGAGATCAGTAATGCTATCTATGCCTTCGGCAAAACTGGCAGTCTTGAACGTCGGCCGAGGGTCACGACCAGGCTTTTCCAGTTCGGTTAAAATGTCTTGCACGGTCGGCAAACCAAAATTGTCATCGATAAACTGCTCGGCACGTAAACCTGAAAGCGCGCTGCTATCCCCCATTATTGATCGGATATCACGACCGCAAGCCTGCACGATCTTACGCGCAATGCCATAAGCTTCGGGGTGGACCGATGACGCATCCAATGGTTCGATGCCATCGGTTATCCGCAAAAAACCTGCACATTGCTCAAAAGCTTTTGGCCCCAGACCTGCAACTTTAAGCAATGCTTTGCGGGTAGCAAATGCGCCGTTTAGATCCCGATGGGAAACGATTGCATGGGCCAGCGACGGCCCCAACCCAGCAATATGCGAAAGCAAAGGGGCCGATGCCATATTCAGGTCGACGCCCACAGCATTTACCGCATCCTCGACCACCGCCTCTAGAGACCGTGCAAGGGCGCGTTGGTCAACATCGTGTTGATACTGCCCGACGCCGATCGCTTGTGGTTCGATCTTTACCAATTCCGCCAATGGGTCCT
>DRFG01000089.1 GCA_011050655.1 Roseobacter sp. | reverse complement strand
AGATGTGTATAAGAGACAGCGCTGAGGCCAAGGCGAAGGCTGATGCTGACGCCAAGGCGAAGGCTGATGCTGACGCCAAGGCGAAGGCCGACGCTGACGTCAAGGCGAAGGCTGACGCTGAGGCCAAGGCGAAGGCCGACGCTGACGCCAAGGCGAAAGCCGATGCAGACGTCAAGGCGAAGGCCGACGCTGACGCCAAGGTCGAAGTCACCCCAGGCAAGAAAGCTTAATCAATGCGGCTGACACGCATAATCGAACCAACTGAGCTACCGGTTTCGCTTGAGGAGGTTAAGCTGCATTGCCGTGTCGATCATAACGACGAAGACACACTTCTGACATCGTTGATAGCAGCCGCAACTGACTATCTTGATGGTCCGTCTGGAATTTTGGGACGGGCCATCATCAACCAAGAGTGGCTGATCGAGCTGGATGAGTGGCCAATTTATCTGGTGCTCCCGATCGAGCCAATCCAAACTGTCTTGGTTAAATACAATAATGAAGCGGGTATCGAGACTACGATAGCAGGCTCAGATATTATTCTGATAAACAATCCTTCAGCCCGGAGTATCCTCGAATGGGTTGATGGATTTTCGTTCCCTAAATTGAACGCTTCACGTTACCCGATCGGGATCACACTAAGTGCAGGTTTCGGAGCGGCAGCTGAAATTCCAGAATCCATCAAGGTGGCAATTCAAATGATTGTAGGGAATTGGTATGAAAATCGGGAAGCCACCGTTGTAGGGATGTCGGTAGTAGATTTGCCCATGGCCGTTAATGCCTTGTTGGCCAGATGGCGGGTGCTTCTGTGAGGGCGGGTAGACTTAGGCACCGGGTGGCATTCAACCGTCAGGCAACCGTTCCAGACGGATATGGCAATGTGACAGGGGAGTTTGCACCACTGTTCACAGTCTGGGGCAACGTACGCGAAACCACGGGCAAAGAACGGGTAGCGGCGGGGTCGGTCGAGAACACACGCACGGCGACAATTCGCATTCGTGCCAGCTCGCAATCGAACGGATTGACCGAAGCTGATCAGGCTGTGGCGCGTGGTGAAACATGGAACATTCGCGGCATTGCGCAGGCTGACGACAAGGGCGCGATGCTGGATCTTCTGGTTGAAGCGGGCGGTGCGCAATGAAGAAATCCGGGTTCACGGCAACAAAGTCCATGCTCAACAGGGTAACGCCCGAAGTAGAAGCACAATTTGAGGCGGCGAACCGTGACAACGCGGAAATGATTGTAGATCTGGCGAAGGTGCTTATCCCCGAGAAAACCGGCACGAACCGCGCGCTGATCCGCAACATACCCGGCGAGGATGGTTCCCAACTAATCGACTTCGGGCCGAAAGCTAAGGTTATCGAGGGCAAGCGCGGGCCGCGTCCATTCGTGAACCCTGCACTTGCGGCGACGAAGAAAAAGCGAGTTGCGCGGAATCGCAAGGCGATCAAGAAAGCAATTAAGGCGGTGAGTTGATGGCTGACGGTTACGCACTAGCCTTGCAGAAGGCACTTGTCGCAGCGCTCAAGAGCAACGCAACCGTAATGGCGCTTGTTGAGACACGGGTTTACGACCAACCACCGCAAAGCGCAGCGCGGCCATATATCCGCATAGGCGGGATTGAACCGCGCCCGGTTCGAACTGATGGCAAAGCAGCTGCGTCCCTGACGTTCGGAATTGAGGCGCACAGCCGCCCCGTAACGTCTGGGCGTATAGAGGCTACCAGATGCGCAGAAGCTATCGTAGCCACGCTAGATAATGCCGCGTTGACGGTCACCGGCTTCACGTCTGTTCAGGTTCACTGGCAGACCCAAACGGTCGCGCAAGACAGCGATGGGGAGAGTTATACGGCCATCGTGGCGTTCACGACGCTGCTGGATGGCTAAATCTGACTGATCAACCAGGACATATGGCTCTGACCGTTAATGTAAACATTGGGCTTCCACTTCGCCCCTGTATCAACAGGGTGCACAATCAGGCAGGTTACAGCTGATCGGAGGTCAACCCCGAAACTGTTCTTGGCCTCGTAAGTGACCTGAAATTCGGAGATTGTGTATTCACCAGTTTCCTCCATGCGCTTTGACATGGCAATTAAGGATTCACGCAACTCGCGCCGCCTCTTATCGGTGACGGGTTTGTATCTGTCAGTTTTATGGGCAATGCGGGAGTGGGTGTAAGGTTCGGACCTGACCTTGAATCGTTCAATCTCTGAGAAGCTGGACGGCGATTTGAGGCGTTTCTGTATGGCCTCATGACAGCCTGTCACCAACCTATCTTCTTGGCTTTCGCACCCGGCTAAACCCGATGCGGCCAATAGCGCGGCAACAGCTGTGTATTTCATAGAATTTCCTTTGTGCATAATGCGCGAGGGTAAGCCCTTAAACCCGCTCTGGGCAAGCAATTGATACCCACAAAAGGAGCCTACCCATGGCAAAGCAACAAGGCAAACTGCTGCTAGTTAAGATCGGTGATGGCGCTGCAACTGAGCTGTTTTCTACTCTTTGCGGCCTACAATCTAAAACCCTTACTGTGAACAACAACAGCTTTGACGTTACCACCCAAGACTGCACCGCCCCTGGTGGGCAGCTCTGGCAGGAACTCATGACCGGGATGCGGTCTGTCGAGGTGTCCGGCAATGGGGTGTTCGAGGGCGGCACTACGCTGGATCGATTCATTGCGATCGCATACGGATCTGGCGCTGTTGACACCGCAGACGCTATCGGCAACTTCGAAGTGATTGTTCCAGATCTCGGCACCTTTGCAGGCGCGTTCCATGTGAACAGTACAGAATACGGCGGTGAACAAGAGGGCGCGGCAACGTACTCCTTTAGCTTGGCGTCGTCGGGTGCTGTTACCTTCACTGCTGCTGTATAATGCCTATCACAGCAGACGCCCCTGCGGGGGGCACGCTTGAACAATTGGGCGGCGAAGGTCGCCCGCTTGTTCTGCGCAATGGTGAGATTGAGCGCTTTGAACGTCAGCACGGCTTGGGCATATTTGCGATGCTTGACCAATTGTTAGGCCGTGGCGAACCGCAAGCGCGGCATTGCCGCGACTTGCTAGCTTTAGGGTTGGTCGGCGGCGGTTTGAATGACAAGTCTGCGGACAAGTTGATCGACGATCTACCCCCAAGCGAAAACCACAGAATTAGGTCGATGGCGCAAGACCTTCTCTTGGCTGCTTTCATCCCGCCTGACGCTGGTAAAAAAAAAGCCGACGATTTAGTTGGGTCGTCCGCACCGAGCGTCCGGACAAGTACGAAGCGCAAGCTAAAATCAAAAGCGCCATCAGCGCAGGCTTAAGCATGTCCGATTGGCGGCAAATGACACCCGCCGATTGGTCCCTCTTTGTTGAGGGGTGGAATGAATCACACGCAAGCGAAACGACTGCCCCGCCAACATGGGAGCAGTTCGAAGAATTGAAGGCAAAGCATGGCTGAACCAACCGAACGCATTGCGATCCTGCTTGAATTGCAGCAGCAGGAATTTGAACGCAAAGCCAAGTCAGCGGGCGCATTGATTGATCGGCTTGAGCGCAAGTTTAACCCTTTGGCGGCTGCTGAGACTCGACTGACTAAAGAGCAGTTGCGCGTTAATGCCGCTCTTGAGGCTGGTACGATTGATGCGGCACAGCACGCCAAGGGTCTGAGCCTTTTGCAGCGCCAGTACGACCAGACGGTTGCCAGAGTAAACGGCGCACGCGGCTCGGTTATTGCGATGAACAGCAGTGTTGCCGCGCAAACGGGATTTATGACGCGGAACCGTCACATCTTCCAGCAGGGTGGCTATCAGGTAGGCGACTTCGCGGTTCAGGTTCAGGGCGGCACGTCAGCGCTTACAGCATTCACACAGCAGGGTTCCCAGCTTCTTGGCATATTCGGCCCAATGGGCGCGGTTCTCGGCGCTGTGCTGGCCGTGGGTGCGCCACTGGCGGGCTATTTCCTTGCCACGGGTGAGGCAGCAGCATCTCTGGACGATCAGTTGAAGGCACTGAAGGAAAGCATCCAAGCGGTGCAGGCTGCGGAATCGTTGTCTGGCGTTGATATGGTGGCGGAGTTCGGCGCACTTGCCAGCGAAGCCGAAAAGATATTCGAGATTAACCGCAAGATTGCCGCAATCAGGGCGTCTAGCGCACTGGATAGCGCAGCGCGGGGTATCGCGGGCGAGCTTGGCGTCGAAGGTGTGTTCGGTTTCACGCCGGAGCAAGTGCGTGAGCTTGGGCAGACGATTGCCGAAATCCAAGGCCAGATTGACCAACTCAACCGACCCTCTGAGATGTCTGACAGCCAGTTTGCCGCAGCCAGTCGCGAATTGGGCGAATTGAATGAGCGCCTTTCTGACCTGAAAAGCGTATCTCGCAATATTGACAATCTGGGTGAAGAACTCGGCATTACGGCAGAGCAGGCCAGTGAAGTGGTCGCACAGTTTGCCGCTATTGGTCAGGCAAAAGGCCCACAAGAGCAAGCCGACGCGATGGCAACGCTTGCCGATTACATTATCGGCGCAACTGAAAACCTTGAGAATGCCAGCGACGAGGGTAAGGCGTTCTATGAACAATTGCTAGAAGCCACAATTCAGGCCCTCAATCTAGCAAAGGTGGATATGGCGTCTAATATTGGCGCGGGTGCTGACGAGGCGGCTCGGCTGGCCTCAAACCTTGGTATTTCTCTTGGTATTGCTCAAAAGCTGGCTGCTGCACGGGCGGCGGAAACACGGGCAAACGAGGTCAACAATAACGGGCTTGATGCCGAAGACCCTCGCAACCCGAACAACACGCGCGGGACGGTCTGGGATCAGGGTTACGATACATCATGGAAGCCGTGGGAGCCAAAGAAGACCAAGGGCAAAAGCGGCACCAAGGGAACGAAAGGCGGCAGGGGAAAGAAAGGTCGCGGCGGGCGTGAGGAAGAACCGTTTTTCTCAATCTCCCAAGACGAACTGGATAAGCTGCGCCTGCAAGTGTCGCTTCTCGGCAAATCCAAGGGCGAAATCGCAGCGTTAACCGTAAAGCATAAGTTGCTAGACGAAGCGAAAAAGCGTGGCCTAGACCTCACCGATGAACTGGCTGCAAAGATCGACGAGGAATCGGCGGCTGTTGGCAAGCTGGCCGAGGAATATGACCTGGCCCGCGACAAGATCGCGGCAATGGAGAAGATCCAAGGCGAGTTCAAGGATAGCGTGATCGACGCGGCGATGGGCGGCGCAAATGCCATGGACGCATTTACGAACAGTATCAAGCGGGCTGCGCTTGAATATCTGCTGTTTGGTGAGGGCATGTTCGCGGGCGGCGGCGGCAAGTCGGGCGGCGGCTTTGGCGGCCTGCTTGGCGGTGTCTTCGCTGGCATGTTCGACAAGGGCGGCAAAATTCCCTCTGGCAAGTTCGGTATTGCGGGCGAGAACGGTCCCGAAATCGTGCGCGGCCCCGCTATGGTCACATCGACCAGAGCAACGGCGGCTGCGATGCAGAGCGGCGGTGGTCAAATGGACGTGCGCGTGTACGTCGATGATGATGGCAACTGGCAAGCCAAGGTCGAGCAGATCAGCGGCGGCGTAGTGCAGAACGCGGCCCCCAGAATTGTCGGGCAATCAGTCAACGCTTCGCAGCGATCCTTTAAGAACAGCAAATCGGGGTGGTCACCATGATCTTATCAGCTTTATTCGCAATTCAGGCCCTACTCTTTATCGGTCAGATTGCCATTGTTTTCTGGGTCCTGAAGTACGTCAGAGACGCGCAGAAGGTCACTATTTCTTTGTCCTCTAAGGCGGTCAAAAATAGTCAAAGGTCATCGAAGGCGTGGTCGCCATAATGACAGACGTTATCGCATGGCCACCCTTTGACCTGACGGGCTGGGAACTGGACGAGGTCTACCCTCAGTCGCGTTCGGTAGGCCTGATCGAGGGCAGGCCCCGCACGTCATCGGCGCAACGGGCGCGGCGCGTAGCGACTGCAAATATAACCGGCATCGGTAAACAGCAAGCGGGCGCTGGCTATGTGCGGATGCTGAACCGGCTTTGGGCTGGACGCCCCAACCTTACGCGAATTGAAGCGTGTTCTACGCTTTGGTACCCTTACCGGGGCGGCTATGACTTGCGGAATAACGTGCTTGAATGGACGGACGACGGCACAGAGTTGTTGTGGACTGAGGGTTCGGCAACACTGCTTTGGGGCGACGGTGCCTATGCGTTATCTGGCGTACCTGCGGCCGATGGCGCTTGGTACGCACTGACGGTTTCCGGCTTGCCACCATCGCGCATTGTTGCGCGGCCATCCGAGCTGATCAGTGTAACAGACACCACAGGGGCAACAGAAACCGCATACATCCTGACTGTTATCCGTTCAAATGTCGATGGGGTTGCGACGATACGCACAGATAAGGCAACGGCTTTCACGCTCTCGGGGCTTGTCAGCATTGGGCATGCAGAAAGCATTGTATTTGAGGCCCAGGGTGTCCCCCGTTCGGTGCAGGGCGTGACAGGAACCTTTGGCTATCAATGGGACTTTCGAGAAGTGTTCGTTGATGAATATTCAGACGGCTGGACAGAGATAGACCCATGGGCCTAACGCGCGGTGCAACAACTGCCCTGATTAATGACCTCAAGGGCCATTTTCACCCGGTTCTGTTAACATATGCCGATTGGCCGGGGGAGGAAATCCGCATTCATACCGGCGCGGGTAATCTGTCTTGGGGTGGCTATACATGGCTCGGTGCTGGAAAGCTCGTGCAGTTCTCGGCACCCCAAGAGGCGGGTGGACTGGCAACATCTGAGGCAACTGTTCGTGTTGCCGCTACAGTTGAAAACATGCTTGCGGAACGCGGCAAGATCATTCGAAACCGCAACCTTACGGTGTGGTTTGCGACAACCACGAAAGGGGGCGGCAACATCCTGAAAGCTGACCCGGTTGAGCTATTCAATGGGTACTTCGACAGCCGGACGGGGATGTTGACGCGGGCAGACGGTGGCTTGGCTCATGATATGGTCCTTGGCCTTGGCGTGGGACCATCGGCGCGGGCGTCGGCGTCCATCACCCATAGTTACGAAGACCAGATTGCCAAATATCCGGGAGATACGGCGGGTCGGCACGTCCAGAACGCCAATAAGTTAAAGTTCAACCCTCAGCAGTGGCCCGAATAACAGAACGGGCGGCTTTCGACGCCGCCCTTAATTACTTGCGCCAACCGTTCGCGTGGCGACTTAGGCGCGACTGTACGGCGGCTTGCGTGGCCTTCGACGCATTGCACGGCACCGACCCCCTTGAGGGCGGTGTTGATGCCTACAGCACTGCGCTAGGCGCAGCGCGAATACTAAAGCGGGCAGGCGGCTACCTCGCATGGTGCGAGGCGACGTTCGACCTGCCCAGAACCACTAAACCCACAGCGGGTGATTTAGCCCTGATTACCAGCGCAGATACGTTCGCCGCGGCTTTGGCGATCTGTGTAAAACCCGGCGAATACGCCAGTAAGACGGAAACCGGAATGATTATCACAAAGGCCAATATTTTGGGGGCTTGGACATGCCGTTTCTAGCCCCACTGGTCGCGTCGATTACATCTGGCATATCATCAGTTGCAACGGCTCTAGGCTTTAGCGCTGCGACATCGGCAACTATTGCTTCTAGTGTAGTAAAATTCGGTGCTTCCTTCCTAATTAACAGCGCAATTTCTGCGATATTTGGAAAGAAGCCTAAAGCCCAAGACGTGGCACGTGATTTAGCACAGCCTACCACGGCCCCGGCATATCGGTTCGTATATGGGGAGTGTCGCGCAACAGGAACGCCGGTTGGTACGCCGGTTAATGGTGCGAAAATATATGGTGCATGGCTGCTTAATTCTCGGGCATCCGATCTATCTACCTTCACGCTGTATCTTGATAAGCGCGAAGTCGTTTTGACGGGCAATGCGTTCGATCTGACAGGGGCAGGGGCAACCGCAACAGAAGCGCCTTTTTTGAACCATGTTAACGTATGGGTCAGCCGGGGCGATCATACGGCACCGCCGACTGAGTTCACCACAGACGCGGCGTATGTTGGCGGCACGGCCGAGCACTTGTGGAAAACGACAGATGCATGGAAGGGCCGCACGATGATCTGGCTTAAGCTAGATGCCGGTGCATCTGGTGAGCGGCAAGAGCGTTGGCCTTCTACGCCCCCATTGGTTGAGGTCGAAGGGCAATGGTCGCTGATCGAAGACCCGCGCACCGGCACGACGGCATGGTCTGAAAACCATGCTCTATGTTGTCGCGATGCTTTGATGAACAACCCAATTCGCGGCTATCAGTCTGGACAGATTCACGCATCTTTCGATCTGGACGGACCCAACGCTTGTGATGAAGTCGTAGCGCTCAATTCTGGTGGCAGCGAGGCGCGTTATACCTGTGCTGGTACGCTCGTTTTTAGCGATGGTGAAATCGAAGACCAGCTTAACCCGATGATGATGAGCGGTGCGGCTGATTTTATTCGCATTGGCGGAAAGTTGGGCTATGCGGCTGGCGTGTATCGCGCACCGACAGAGACACTTACCTACCTTCTAGGTGATAGCTTTGAATTCCCCGACATGCTGCCGGGGTCAGAATTGGTTAACCAACTTCGCGTCACTTATTTATCGCCGGCGCGAGGGTTTGAGACTGCGGAACTAACGCCATTGGATATACCGGGCGCACTGGATTCTGATGGTGGTGTATCTGCGGTCAAAACGATGGATCTGCCGTTTTGCCCCTCAGCAACCCAAGCAATGCGGGTTCGCAAGATCACGGGACTGCGGCTGCGCAGACAGGAGCGCATTCAGGGCGGGACGTTGCCACCTGAAGCGTTTAACTTGGTAGGCGGCGCCACAGCCGCCATCGCATTACCAGCGCCCTATGATGCCCTAAACGGTGTTTATGAGATTGAAGGCATCCACCCCGGTTTTGACCCTATCGGCGAAAGCGGCGAAGTTGCCATGCGCATGCCCGCTTCATTGGTTAAGCACGATGCGACGATATACGATTGGACCCCAGCGACTGACGAAGAGGAAGTCTTCAACGTCACCTATGACAGCACCCGCACAGGAACGGCAAGCCCAGGCTCAATCAGCGTCACAACTGGCGATGCGGTCAATCTAAGTACCGGAGGCGGTATTATCCCTCGCATTCGGTTCGCCTTCGATCCATCCACGTCAAGTATTACGGCCTATGAGTGGCAGTACCGTGAAACTGCTGGCGATTACCAGTCGGGTAATTTGATAGGTCAGGAAGTGCGTGATGGATCAGGAAAGGTCTTTGACTATCTGACGGGCACTCCCGGTCAAACTTACGAAATACGCGTCCGGGCTATTGGTCCAAATGGCACGTCTGGGTGGGTAGAAATCACGGGCGTCACGCCTGTGGTTAATATCACAATTGATATCCCCATTGAAGGCGCGGCTGTCGGTGGGGCTGGTCAAATCACAGTCAGCTTTAGAACGCCAAATGACGCCGACTTTAGAGCGATTGAATTCTACGGCAGCAACACAAACGACAGTGGAGCAGCCAGCCTGATCGGCACTGCCATTTACACCAGCCAAAACACAATTGTCAGCATTACTGAAAGCAGTCTCGGCACTTCTGTAACCCGATATTATTTCGCGCGTTCGCGTGGTGATTACAACAGCGCTTCGGCATTCACCGCCAGCGTTTCAGCGACAACAGACCCATAAGGAAAATCAAATGAGCCTTCCAGTATTTAGCCTTCCCACGACTGGGACGGCCCCAAAAGCGACGACTAAGCAAGTGCTTGAAGACAACGTGAACGCCGCTCTTTCTTCGATTTATACAGAAGTTGGCGCGGGTGTCAGTGGGCTTAACCCGAGGGGCAATTGGGATGCATCAAGCGGCGCATTTCCATCTGGCTCAGCGAAGGGTGACTTCTGGATAGTATCGGTTGCAGGAACGGTCGACGGACAAGCATTTGTTAAGGGTGATTGGCTCGTGTCGTCGGTTGTCAACGCGTCAACTGCGATATTTGCGGCTAATTGGTTCAGAGGTGATTATTCACAGCTTGATCGGCGTGAGTTTGCATCCATCACTGCTGCTGCGGCATCCACCTCCCTAATTGATGGGGTCACCTATGCCGTAACCAGCGGCGAAAACAGCGAACGCGAAGACTTCACATACGTTGCAGCAAGCACCCTGACCGCAGACGGTGCGTTGGTCGTTACCGCAACCGGCATGGGCGCGGGACGGTTAATAAGCACGCGGACAGTCTATGCGGATTGGGCGAAGTTCAATGCAGATGTTCGCCCATTGGATATCGGACTGTCGCTCACAGTGCGAGGCGCTGGTGGGTTCACTATTGTTGCGTCTGGGGAGCATTTTACGACGGCTGGCGGCCTAAAGGTCGTGATTGCAGATGATCAAGCAAAGCCGCAACACTACGGAACACCAAACGCCGCAGCATTCACGGCGCTATTTGCCAACCACTTGAACATCACAATCCCTTTTCAGGTTGCGGAGTATTTTTGCGGTGCATTGTCTATTCGTGACGGGCACAACATCACGTTTCAGGCTGGCGCTAAGGTTAAGCAGGCAACCTCCGGTGAACGTTTATTCTCTGCAATTGGTGTAAGCAACTTTCGCATCAACCGGCCTGAGTTCGTCGGCACACTTACCGAAGCTCCTACATCGGCACTATTCTTGGGTGCAACACACGAAGGCGAACCATTATCGCTTGGCTGGGGTCTCTATCTTCAGAACTGCGCACGGTATGTTGTTAATAGTCCGAAGGCGACCAAATTTGCGGGCCATGGAATATACACTGCCGGGGGCACACTTAACGGGACGCTACGCGGCGATAAAGGGCAGATTATCGCGGCATCTGCGCATGAATGTGCAATCGGTCTACGTGCTGACGCAGGTTCGGGCGGTGAGTATGTAAACTGGTCAATCCCTGATTCATCCGGCAATTTTGTCGGTTTTAGAATGTCCGCAGGTAATCATACAGTCAGCGGCGGCAATATCGTTGATAATAATGTAAATGTGTTTCTGTCGGCTGGTGGGGTTGTGGACAACCATCTTCACGGAATATTTTCAGCAGTGAACATAAACCATGCCACAGTATACAACATTCACGCAAAAGGCGTGATCAACGGTCATAGCTTTGAGGGCTGTCATCTATACGGCAACGGCGGTGCATTAGGGGCGATATTCTTCGAGAATAGCAAAGGCATTGTGCTTGACGGTGGCCACCTTGATTGTTTTGCTTACAATTACGAAGGGCCAAACAGCGGCAAGAACTACATCAAAAATATGTACTGCCCCGGATCATACGGAATAGTGCAGCGTTATGACAGCCTAGACCTAACGCCCTACAACCTGATTATCACAGACTGCTACGGCCCAGGCGCGATAATCGAGGAAGGCGTCAATAGTTTCGACATTAACAACGGGCAGTTGCGCATCCACTTTCTAGGCGCTGCATCAAAGCGTGGGGGTTCCCCTGGTGTTACTGTCGAGCGCACACCGAGCGGTGTTGCTGTTGGTGATTATGTGATCAGGTTGCCGCGCAGGGTAGCTAACTTCCCAACGCTATCGGTCTCAGTCGAACACCTCTCGCGCACGCCGGGGAACTACTTCATCACCCAGTATAACGGCACGGCGATTGAAGCGACAACCGACGCCACCGGCTATGCCATCGGTGACACAGGTGCCCCGACAATCACCCTGGCCGCTGCTGGTTCGGGCGCAATACTGGCTGGCGATAAGATATCATTCGCTGGCGACGATAAGGTCTATTCGGTAACTACCGGCGATGCAGATGTTTCGGGCGGCGGTTCAATCGTTCTGTCCACTGATCTTGCAAAAGCGATTCCGGCATCTGCGACAGCTATCACAGTGCATAACGCTTACCGCCTTGAGACGTATACGCAGAACGGCGGAACACAAACCCAAGCCGACCCGGTTAACGCGCAAATTGTAGTGTTCGGCGATCTTTGACACAAATGCTGCCAAAGTGCGTTCCATGCCCCTGTCCTAACATCCCAAAATTCGGATAATAGCCCATGACATCTGACGAATTTCCCCACAGCCTTGCGGGGCGAATAGTTGAGCTTGCGAAAGTGCTTGGGTCGATCAGCATAATCGTAAGTTTTTGCACTGTCATCTGGGCCTTCACCTATGGTCCGGTCGCATCGTTTCTGGATCAGTGGAGCAGGATGCAAAATAGCATTGCTGAGCTACAACAAAAAATGGCGGTGGTGCAGGGCGAGGACAGGGTGATCCGAGAGGTGCCTGGCCTGACCTATGTGTCAGAGCCAGTCTATGAGGGCGAGAATATCGTCTTCAACATGGTGGCAGAACGCACCCGTCTTGGACTGAACTGTGTGCTGCAATACTCACAGCCGATATTCACCGACATGCTGAATATACCTACGCCCGGTTTGCGACGTGAAGCTGCCCGTCAAATCAGAGATGACCCGACGCCTTTGCGGCCCGGATACACGCCACCGCCAAACCTTCGACCAGGTCGGGTCACGGTTTATCTCATCCTTGCGTACACATGCGACGGCAAAACCGTGTTCGACCAGACCAGCACCGCAGCCTTTGAGATCATCGAAGGCCCGCGTCCCCTGAACTAACGCCCCTCAAAACTTAACCCACCATGCCCCGCCTGCGGGGTTTTTTGCATTGGAGAATGAAATGAAGTTTATCCCTAACGCGAGATCTAAGATGCGAGCTTACAGCATTTGCACGTTGATCTTGATCGCATTGGTTTTATACGGACCTGAGCAATATCTCGCAATCACTGGCGACGTAATCGACCCTTATCACGTGGGTTACGTGATGCTGTTCCTGATCGTCTTCGGCATTATTGGCTGGTTCATCGACCAAACCCTGCCAAGTATTCTGCGCACCTTGAAACTGGCGGCGATCAGCGCTGTTATCACGGCGGCTTTGCTTTGGCTTGTGTCTGCACCGGCCTTTGCGATGGGGGATGTTCCAGCAACAAAAGTTGGCACCTCCTTCCAGTCAGGCTCAAGCCTTCCAGCATGGGAGGAAACTGCTGTTTATGCGATCCCGCTCACGAAGCAATGGGAGGGGACTGGACCCACCTTCAAATGTTCGCGAAGCGCACGAGGCATCTGTGTGCGAGCCTACCTTGATAAAATTCCAGAGCCTGACCTGCCCACGATTTGCTACGGTGAAACAAGCCTCACCGGGACGCGGGTGGCGATGGGTGACACGCGCACGATCGAGCAATGTGAGGCAGGGTTGTCCCGAATTATGCGTGACCTGTATTGGACCAAGTATCGCTCAGGCGTCACGATCAAATATATGCCGCCTCAAGTCGATGCGGTATTCACCGATCTGTCTTGGAACGTGGGCCCATTTGCCGTTCTGAAGTCGTCTGCGTTAAAAAGCGCGAACCGCGGTGACTTCGCCGATGCTTGCTATCGTCACACCTTTTACAACAAGTCAGGTGGTCTGGTTGTGCGTGGGTTGGCTCTCCGCAGGTCGGCTGGCTATGACGTCTGCATGTCAGGTGTAGGCGCATGATGGGCCAATTTTCAACAATCGAGATTGCCACAGCGGCCGTGTTCCTGCTCCTGCAAATCGCGGATGTTTGGACCACCATGCAAACGCTCAAAACAGGTGCCACAGAGGCCAACCCCGCGATGGCATGGATCATGGCGCGTACCGGCAAGGCTTGGCCCTTTGTGAAGATGGCACTGGCGCTTGGCGGGGCCTATCTACTGTGGGTCGAGGACTTGCTTTGGGCAATCTGGTTGCTCTGCGCGATCTATACGATCGTCGTTATCAGTAACTGGACCATCCTAAAGGATCGCTGGAGCCGGGGGTTGTGAACCAGATGACCCTCTGGGCGCTGTGTGCCGCGCTGCTGGCCTGTCTGGGACTTGCTGGTGCCCTGTGGTGGCAGTCGGGAACGGTCAGCGACCTGACAGCCGAAAACGGGCGTCTCACGCGAGGTCTTGCGGCTATGCAGTTGCAGGCCGACCAGTCGCGCCTTGCCGCTAACGTGGCTGCTGCGCGCGCCACGCGCGCCAGTCTGATGACGATCGAGGCAAACGCGACGATCGAGGCTATTCGAAACCTTCAACTTGGGGAGTGCGCCGATGCGCCGATTGATCCTGACCTTGCCGTTATTCTTGGCCGCCGGAATGTGCAGCCCGAAAATTGAATACGTCCCGGTAAAGCCGTCTGTCCCGGCGCAGCTGCTGGAACCGACCCCTATCTCGACCCGCCAGCCCGCGACCTATCGGGATCTGGCTATCCTAGCGACTGAGCACCTGAACAGCGCGCAACAGGCAAACGCTGACAAGGCCGCGATCAAGGAAATTTTGGCGGAGTAGGTGCATAATCGTTTCGTAAATGATCGAGTGAAAGCAATAGATAGCCCGCCCGCCGTCATTGTTAGCTTGATCCAGCGCTTCGGCACCGGCGCGCATGAGCGATACTAAGTTATATTTCATGCCCATTAGTGCCTCCCGTGGGTTTTTCAGACAGCTTGCGTCTGAGTGTTGATGTAAGCCTTTCGGCGCGGGCAGTATGCTACCCAGTCAGGGTTTTCCTCAGCCACGTTGGTCAGATCGTGACCCGCTGATTGGCTGCTGCATCCAAACTTCGCAACGATGTGGCTGCGGTTGATGAATCCGTAAATCTGGAGCATTTCGCAGATCCAGTTGCGGCGCTGCTCAACGTACCAATTCATGCGTCTTCACCGTCGGATAGCGAACGCATGTCAGAGGCAACTAGCCTATAAGCTGCGCCGAGGGCGAGGCGCTGTGCTACCATCGGATTAGTGGGACCAAGCGGACAACCTATCAGCTTTTCGTCGGCAATTTCGTTCAGGTATTCAGCAAGTTTTCGTTGTTGACCGCGTGTGATTTCTGCCATGGATCAGACCCCGCTAAAATATTTGATTAGTACGGCGAAAAGACCGAAGCCAGAGCCGATAAACGATGCTTGAAGCCATGGTGGCATTTTGGACATTCCTTCGATTTGGGTTATTTGGATTTGGGCCAGATCGTGACCGTCATGCCCCGTTCTGTTTCTTCGCGGACGTACTCTGCAATGCTGGCATCATCTTCAAAGGGGGCGTGCTGGGTCGCAAGGTGGCCATCGGCATCGCGGCTTTCAGCCTGCCAGCCAAGCGCGCGGCTTTCCTCTGGCGTCATAAGGTTTACCGGGCTGGGGTTCTGCATGGTGGTCCCTTTCTTGGGTTTTATGGACTGCAACAGGCAGTCCTTAACTGTTGTGAAAATCTAGCAACGCATTAAGCGCCTGCTCGCATTCGTCCGCACGTTGGTGCATCACGTCTGACATCGGGCCTTTGCTGCCGCGCATTTCAGCAATCGCCGCGCGCGTGCTGTTCTGCGTGTAACCCAGAATGGTTTTATGATGGGTGAGTGCGATGTTTTGCAGGCGCATTGTTTCAAGGTCTTCTCGCCAAGTCATGTCATTGATCCTTTCGGGGGTTATTTGGATTTATTAGGTGTTGTCGATCAGCGCCTTCGGGGCGTCTGTCGCATAGTATATTTTCTTTCGCGCGTCGTACTTCATCGCGTCGGGATTGTTCTCGTGAAATGCCCTGAAGTCATTCGCTGCTTGCGCGGTCGAAATTCCAAATTTGCGCGCCAGATGAAATCTGTTGATGAATCCGTAGACACGCAACATATCTGCTATCCACTCTTGGCGATGTGATGCAAACCAGTTCATCTCAGCAGACCTCGCCAGTGCCGCAATCTAGGCCGCTCTCGTCATGGTAATCGTTTGGCGCAAAGTGATTGCAGTGGACGCAGGTTGGCCAGCCTGCGTCTGTGTTACGGCCGTATTCGTGATCCTCACAGCAATCCGGGCATACTGTTTCGGCTGGATCGGCAGCAGCTAACTGAGTGTCGGCCCCGCACTTTGCGCATTTGAAAATTGGCGCGGCCAAGCCCAATGTTTCCTGTTCAGCGTTGCAGGTGCGCATTTCCTTACCGCGCCGGAATGGGTCTGCATGGATTTCTCGCTCAACAAGTAGGCACTTGGTCTCGCAGCTTATGCAGTCAAATGTGGTCTTGGGGCAAATCATGTGGACCTCCGGGGGGGGGGGTGGATTGCAACATTTCAAAGTCGATGTGGCGGTCAAGGT
>DRFG01000088.1 GCA_011050655.1 Roseobacter sp. | reverse complement strand
CTATGGTAGCTTTGGGGCTAGCTTGCATCGCGACCCGTACCGCATCGTGAAGCAATGCATCGGAAACACCACCCTCAGTGGACCCTTGTCCAAAGAAATCCTGATAGAAATCATTGAGAAACTTGGGGCGATCTGTCTTTAATCCGTTTTTGATCTCCTCAAACACCTCGCCATCAACTCCGTCTGGGTTATCGTCTGTTTTCAACATAAAAGGGGTTACGGCCGACACCAGCACGGCCGAGCGAACGTTCTTTCCACCATGGCGTGACATATATCGCGCCACCTCGCCTCCGCCCATTGAAAACCCGACCAATGCTGCATCTTTGACCCCTGCACTATCGAGTACGGCAGCCAAGTCGTCTGTCATGGTGTCGTAATCATAACCCGCCCAAGGCTTGCCAGATTGGCCAAAGCCTCGACGGGAATACATCGTAACGCGATTTCCTGCCTCTACCAAATCGGCAACTTGATATTCCCACATCGCGTGTGACAGCGGCCATCCGTGTATCAGTACAACGTCGCGGCCCTCGCCGTAGGTCAAGGCGTGGATTTCAGTTCCGTCGCTAGATTTCACATTTAGCATAAGATCTCTCTTTTTATTTTGATTTAACGTTACCGAGATCAACTCTAGCAGCAGGCCATCGTTCCAAGGTGCTTCGGAAATTCAATGACTTATAAGTGATGTCGCCCCTTCACGCAGTCACCGCTCCGCCTTTAACAGGCAGGCGATATACGGAAGGATAAGACCGCAATTTAGCGCATCCTTGAGGTCAAAATGCAATCGCCGCCCCGGTTGTGACGGGGCGGCTACTGGGAAGCTGAAAAGCGGCCTTACTTCTGCTGTGGCTTATCGCCAGGTTTCGATGAAGATTTTTTTGTGTCGGGTTTTGATTCTGGTTTTGTCATAATTGCATACTCTTGTTTGCAAATCGGAACTGCGGAATGCCGTCCCTGAATTTACTATGCACCCAACCTAAAAAAACTAAATGTCGCATTTATCGGGTGATGTCGCATTTATCCATTGCGTGCAATAACTTGCCGAAAGGCAGGGCAAATGCGGCAGCATTTAGCGCACCCGTTTTAAGCGTAGTTTTCAGCCTCAAGAATGCGGAACAAACTTGCTTTCTGCGAGTTCTAATTGCTTGAGTTGCGCACAAGTCCGGTTCGGCCGCTAGACAAACCCAGCGTCCTAAATGCCCTTAACCCAACGCAGTTTTCACCAGCTCCAGCAGCCTAGTTTCTTGAAAAGGTTTGCCCAAAACTTGGCAGTTATCCAACCTAGAAGCTAAGCCGTCATCAGCGCCCCCCGTAGCAAAAATCAGCGGTATATTTGCGTTCAGGCCTCTTACCTCGTGCGCCAAATCCTCACCCGACTGATCGGGCAAGCCGATGTCAGTTATCAACAGATCCACCAGCTCAGTTTTTATTATTTCCAAGGCTTTGGTAGCAGTCTCAGCTTCAAGCACCTTGTACCCTGCGTCGCGCAATACGTCTGCGGTATCAGTCAGGATTAGTATGTCATCTTCACACACCAGAATTGTCGAACCGTTAGGCCGCTGTTGTGTGTCCCGTTTTGTGGAATGTGGTACAGCCGAGTTCTCTTGGGGTGGGCTTTGCTGGGGTATGCCTTCGCTACCCAACACTTCACGGATCTTCTGCGACAGTACAACTTGAGTATAAGGCTTCCCGAGAAGTTGTATGCCTACGTCCAAACTGCCGTCATGCATAAGGAATTCTTGCGCGTAGCCGGATGTGAAAAGAACCGGAACATCTGGTTTTAGTTCGCCCACCCTGTCTGCGAGCTCGCTAGCAGTTGCTGTGCCGGGCATCACCACGTCAGTGAAAAGCAGGTCAAAATCCTGACCAGTTTCGAGGATCACCATGGCCCGATCGGCATTTACCGCTTCAATCACCGTATACCCAAGTTCTCCTAACATAGTAACGGCGGCTGCTCGAACATCGTTATTATCTTCGACCAATAATATGGTCTCCGTGCCTCCAACCAGCCCGCCTGCCTGAGGCGGGTGCATGATTTGCTCGTCGTCAAAAGATCTTGGTAAATAAACTCTGAATGTGGTTCCGACCCCTACCTCGCTATCAATCGCAATGTGGCCACCGGATTGTTTGGCAAAGCCGTATACCATGGACAACCCAAGGCCGGTCCCGTGCCCGTCTTCTTTGGTGGTGAAAAATGGTTCAAAAATCTTGTCGATGATTTCGGGGGGCATCCCGGTGCCGGTGTCGCTCACCGTCAACATCACGTATTGTCCGGGCATCACATCCAGGTATGACTGAGTATATCCCTCATCAAGCTCTACATTGCTCACGTCGATCCTCAGCTCGCCTTTGCCCTCCATGGCATCCCGCGCGTTGATAGCAAGGTTTAAAACCGCATTTTCCATGTTGCTGGGGTCGACACTTGTATTCCACAAGTCATCTGAGAAACTGGTTTCCAGTGCGATGCCCTCACCAATAGCACTGTGCAGAATATTCGTCGTGTTGGTCAGCAGATTGCAAAGATTTATCACCTTAGGTGCAAGCGGTTGCTTACGTGCAAACGACAATAGCTGTGACGCCAGTTTTGCACCGCGCTTCACGCTTTGCATCGCCTGCTCAACGCGGACCCGCCCCGGTGCTCCTTCAGGAATATCACGAGCAATAATCTGTATGTTGCTGGTAATGACCTGAAGCAAATTGTTGAAGTCATGTGCAATCCCGCCTGCAAGATTACCAATGGCTTCCATCTTCTGGCTTTGACGAAGTGCGACGTGGAGTTCTTCCAACTCTCGGTTACGCTTTGCGACGCGTATTTCGAGAGAATTATTCAATTCTTCGATCTCGCTTTCGGCAATCTTGAGGTCTTCGATATCGGTGTTGGTTCCGACCCATCCTATCGTCAGCCCGTCTTGGGTACGCAGCGGCGCTGCGCGCACCAAGTGCCATCTATAACTACCATCCGATTGTCTTATCCGAAATTCCGTATCATATCCGATGTCTTCTACTAACGCCGTTGACCATTTTTCTACTGCCAACGGAACGTCGTCGGGATGAACAACCTTTCCCCATGCGGCACCGTAAAGTTCGCCCTCCTTGAACCCTGTGAATAGATAGGTTTGATCATTCAGCCAATTCAGTGCACCGTCCTTGTCGGCAGTCCAGACGTGGTTTGGCATGGACTGGGCCATGGATCGGAATTTTTCGCCTTCCACCGTAAGCGTGGCTTCGGCAATTTTCTGGCCTGTAACATCATGCCCTTGAACAAAGATACCTATGACACTGCCAGAATTATCTTTGATCGGGTGGAAAATAAAATCTGCGAATAACTGCACCGGAGGCTTGGCGGGGTCCGGTTGTACTTGCGCAGGCATTCCTTTGAACGACACCGCATCGCCCGAAGCGTAGACTTGGTCGAGAAGCTCGTAGAACCCCTGCCCAGCTAGATCTGGCAGGGCTTCGCGAACCGGTTTGCCAATTATCGACCTCCCCCCGATTAGATCAGTATAGGAGGTGTTGGCCACTTGGAAAACATGCTGCGGACCATTGAGAATGGCCATAAAGCTCGGTGCTTGATCAAAGGCGGACTTGAAAAATTCTGTCATCGCGCCGAGAGCAAGGTTTTCGTTCGCGACCGCTTCGGTTCGTTTCAGGAGTGTCGCGCGTTGCGCAACATTTGCGTCCGTAGGATTTTTTTCATTACGGTAAAGATCGGTCACGTCCATGGTGTTTTGCAGGATAAATTCCACGCGTCCCGCTGAATCTAATATCGGCGTATGTGTCGCGCTCCAAAACCTTTCAATAAGGTTCCCGTCGGTCTCTATCGGATAGGGGATCAAAGGAAGATGATCTGTACGGCCTGTCTCAAGCACGCGGCGAAATGAACCCCGTAGCATCTGATCAGAAACTGAATCCGGGCTTGCGGGAAATTCTTCCGTGATAATACGCCCAATTAGCTGATCACGTTCACGCCCGGTGACGGCAAGATATGCCTCGTTCGCCCAGACCATCCGCAAATCGGGATCCAGAAGAACATATGGTGAAGGTGCTGATGCAAAAATCGTGTCGAGATCAATCCTCATTACCATCTTCCTGTCTTTAGTTATCGGCGTTAAACAAATCCGCGTTCTACTTATTACAAACCCTCGGCCATTTTTAAATCACGTGCGCCGTAGAATATCCATCACCCAAAGATCACTATTACCGGCGCAACTGAAGGCAAGAGCTGCGAGGGATTAGAAGTACCTAAATGAAACCGTCTAGATCGCCAGTTCCGCTTTTCATTCGCAGGTTTACTTTCATAATGGCCGGACATGCAAGCAAGGCGTATGACACTGCGCCAGAAGGCCGAAAGTTTGCTCATTTATGAATTTGGACGCACCCGTGCACCGCTTTTGTCGGCAAATGCGGCCAGTCGCGCGCGCGCATCGGGTTGAGTGTTAACGACCCCTGCCACCACTGCTTCGGCGTAAGCCGCATCCATCGCAGACATATTTTGCAAGTGGCTAACCGCGCTACAGATCGCAAAGTTGGACAGCGGTAAATTTTGCGCGGTTTTGCGTGCAAGCTCCACCGCAGCGTCAAAGCTAGAACCTTCGACTATATATTGCGCAAGCCCAAGATCTACGGCTTCCTGACCCTGATAAACTCGGCCCGTCAGCATCATGTCGATCATTCTAGCCTTACCTACCAGATCCGTGACACGGATGGTCGCGCCACCACCAGTAAATAGCCCTCGTTGTCCCTCAGGCAGGGCAAAATAAGCGGTTTGATCCATAACACGAATATGGGCTGCTGATGCCAGTTCAAGCCCACCCCCAACAACGGCACCCTGCAAGGCCGCAATCACCGGGACCCCACCATATTCCATTTTGTTGAACGCCTCGTGCCAACGTAAACAAACGTGCATGAAATCGGCCGGGCTGCGATCTTCATCATGGTGTTCGATCAGGTCCAGGCCAGCGCAAAAATGCGTCCCCGCGCCTGCTAGAACCACTGCTCGAACGCCCGCACGCGGTGCTAGGGAAAAGAAGCTCACCAATTCTTCGATCGTTTCGATATCCAGAGCGTTCCTTTTCGAAGGTCGATTGAGTGTAACAACCCACACGCCGTCATCATGGGCCTCGATGGCAAGGTTGCGATAGCTCGATATATCGATGTCAACGATCATGGATGTTCCTTTAAGTTCGGCAAGCCACTGGAAAGTCGCTCAGTTGCGCCCACCATCGGTGGAATGGCTCCATAGTTTCAAGCCCGTTTTGCAGTTACCACGTTAATAAATTCAAAGCAGGTCCAGCACGCGAGATTATCCGTTACATGCCAATTTCTCAAAATATGGGCTGCGAATATCGGCAGCCAGACGTCACAGCACTCTGCTTGCTATAGCTACCATAGCAAAGCTTGGGGTGCCCGGAACGCGCAGGCGCGGTACGGATTACCCCCCCCTGCAAATTTCGCAAAACATTGGCGTCAAATATTTTTATAAAAAAGGGAAATAGAGAGGATTATGGGGTTGAACAATGTCAGACCCTTGAGGTAGTAGATCGCTCACGGGTCGTTAGCTCAGTTGGTAGAGCGCTTCGTTTACACCGAAGATGTCGGGAGTTCGAGCCTCTCACGACCCACCATTCCCATAACAGTATAAGCTCGACTTGCTAATCCAGAGATTTTCTGCGCTTCGCGTTGCCAGTTTTAAATAGGCAAGACTGTTGCGTTGTGCTTTTGGCCGCTTTCAAACAGTTTGCAAGCGGCACAGTCGATGCGCCGCCGCACTAGCATCTCAACGTAAATTTGGCTCCCTCGCCCTAAATCACAAACGGGGATTGACGTGATATGGTTAGGGCTTTGCCAACGCCGGATCATTTAGCCCATTGTTATCTACAGGTCGGATTTGCCGGATCTTAACGCGCAGCATTTTACCGTTACTTAAATCTTTTTCATTAATCACTTTAAACTTGCCAAAGGGCACAAGGTTTAATTCCCGATGATCTGCCAATGCTTCCCCTAATACATCAAGCATTGCATCAATCACGGGCTTGGCATCTTTCTTTTTGATACCTGAACGGTCGACTACAGCGTCGATCAGTTCTTTTTTGCGCATCACCGGCCCAGCAATGACCGGACGTGGCCCGTCAGCATCGGCCGACGAGATGTTTTCGGAGGGAGCGGCCAAGGTCGCAGGTTTTGCCCCGGAACTCGGTTCCGGTTTGGGCTTCGAGGGCGTTGAAACCTGTGTCGATTTTCGTGTCTTCGCTGAATTGCTCATGAGACCATCCTTGTTATAGGTTTCCCCGAGCGTACCGTTCCAACCGAACAAACGCCAGTGTTCCCTTCTTCCATGTCGAAGCCAATTTCGAGATTAGCATGGTCCGAGTGCAAGGAAAGCAAAGGGCCAACCTGTTTCCAGATTGGCCCTTTGCTTTGGTAAAGTGACGACAAAATCAGTGCGCCGTGGCGTTATCACCTGTAGCTGACCTGTGCGCCAGCGCTGCCGCCGCAGCTGCGTCTTCGGCGTCCTGATCCCATTCAATGGGTTCAGGTTGGCGCACCAAAGCATGCTTCAAGACCTCGGAAACGTGTTCAACCGGAATGATCTTCAACCCGTTTTTCACATTGTCGGGAATGTCCGGCAGGTCTTTCAAGTTCTCACTGGGGATCAACACTGTCGTAATCCCACCTCGCAAAGCGGCAAGCAGCTTTTCCTTCAATCCACCAATAGGCATCGCATTACCGCGCAAGGAAACCTCGCCGGTCATGGCAATATCGCGACGGACAGGTATCTGAGTCAGCACGGATACGATTGACGTAACCATTGCCAAGCCAGCCGACGGACCATCTTTAGGGGTAGCACCGTCGGGTACGTGCACGTGAATGTCCAGCGTATCGAACTTGGGCGGCTTCACCCCAATTTTCGGGCTGATCGACCGTACATAGCTGCTGGCCGCATCGATGGACTCTTTCATCACGTCGCCCAACTTACCCGTGGTCTTCATCCGACCTTTACCGGGCAGCCGCAAAGCTTCAATCTGCAACAGCTCACCGCCAACGGACGTGTATGCAAGTCCCGTAACGACACCCACCTGATCTTCAAGTTCGGCCAAACCATAGCGGTGCTTTTTAACGCCAAGGAATTCCTCGATGTTGTCTTCGTTCACCGTAATGCTAGTCGATTCTTTCTTGATGATCTTGGTCAGCGACTTACGCGCAATCTTTGCAATTTCACGCTCAAGACTCCGCACACCAGCCTCTCGGGTATAATACCGGATGATGCTGGTTAACGCACTGTCTTCGATGGCAAATTCCTTTGCCTTCAAACCGTGGTTCTTGACCTGTTTGGCCACCAGATGCTGCTTGGCGATCTCGCGCTTTTCATCTTCGGTATACCCCGACAATGGAATAATCTCCATCCGGTCCAGCAACGGCCCCGGCATATTATAGCTGTTTGACGTGGTCAGGAACATGACGTTCGACAAATCGTATTCCACCTCAAGGTAGTGGTCTACGAATGTGCTATTCTGTTCCGGATCAAGCACCTCGAGCATGGCCGATGCGGGGTCACCACGGAAATCCTGACCCATCTTGTCGATCTCATCAAGCAGGATCAGCGGATTGGTGGTTTTCGCCTTTTTCAGCGCCTGAATGATCTTGCCCGGCATAGAACCGATATAGGTCCGGCGGTGGCCACGTATCTCGGATTCGTCGCGCACCCCACCTAACGAGATGCGAATGAATTCGCGCCCCGTCGCCTTGGCAACCGACTTACCCAAACTCGTCTTACCAACACCCGGAGGGCCGACAAGGCACATGATAGGGCCTTTCAGCTTGCTGGAGCGTTGCTGCACCGCAAGATATTCGACAATGCGTTCTTTAACTTTTTCAAGGCCATAGTGATCATCATCCAAGACTTTTTGCGCCTTGGCCAAGTCTTTCTTGGTGCGCGACTTCACCCCCCACGGGATCGACAGGATCCAGTCAAGGTAGTTACGAACAACCGTGGCCTCGGCAGACATGGGCGACATGTTCTTAAGCTTTTTCAGCTCGGCGTCGACCTTTTCCTTGGCCTCCTTGCTCAGCTTGGTGGCCGCGATCCGTGCTTCCAGCTCGGCAACTTCGTTCTTGCCGTCTTCACCATCACCCAGCTCGTTCTGAATGGCTTTCATTTGCTCGTTAAGATAGTACTCGCGTTGTGTCTTTTCCATTTGCGATTTAACGCGGGTTTTGATCTTTTTCTCGACCTGCAAGACAGACATCTCGCCCTGCATCAGGCCATAGACTTTCTCTAACCGTTCGGACACGGACAGGGTTTCCAGCAGATCCTGCTTTTGTTCAACTTCAATGCCCAAGTGGCCAGCCACAAGGTCGGCGAGGCGCGCAGGTTCAGAAGCTTCGGTCACAGCCGCTAGCGCTTCTTCGGGAACGTTCTTCTTGACCTTGGCATAGCGTTCGAACTCTTCGCCAACGGACTTAAGCAGCGCCTGCGTCGTCAGATCGTCGCCGGGAATTTCAGTCAGGTATTCGGCCATGGCCTCAAAATATCTGTCGTTTTCCAAATATTCGGTAATGCGTACACGTGCCTGACCTTCCACCAACACCTTTACGGTGCCGTCGGGCAGCTTAAGCAGTTGCAACACATTGGCCAAAACGCCGGTTTTAAAGATACCAGACGCATCGGGGTCATCAACGCCTGGATCAACCTGGCTCGATAACAGAATCTGCTTATCATCCGCCATGACTTCTTCGAGGGCGCGAACCGATTTTTCGCGACCAACAAAAAGAGGTACAATCATGTGCGGGAAAACCACGATATCGCGCAAAGGCAAAACCGGGTATGACGTGTTCAGAGGCTCTAACATGCTCTTTTCCTTATACTGCAAGACGGCACTGGCCCCTATCATAGGCGACCGTACGGCCATCTCCTGTTCTGAGTAGGATACTTGGGCACCCTACCCGCCTGTTTCAATCCCCGAGCGTCGGGGCCCCTTCTTTAACCGGGGTTTGTCGCAGAATGGCCCGCCTTATGCGGACAAACAAGCGCGTTTCCTCTAAATTTTGCCATTTATCTCAATTAATGCTCGGTTTCCGACCCCGAAGGTTCCGGGGCCGGATACGAATGGCCTGCCAACTAATCAGCTTACGGCTGCATCCTCAAGGGATGGATAATCAGTAAAGCCTTGGGAACCGCCACCATAATAGGTATCGGAATTGCCTTCGTTCAGCGGTGCGTTGCGTTCCAACCGTTTTGCCAAATCTGGGTTGGCGATATATGGACGGCCAAATGCGATCAGATCCGCCTGACCATTTTTCACGGTCTCGATAGCAAGGTCACGATCATAACCGTTATTGGCCATATATACGCCTTCAAACAGGTCACGCAGCTTTGCTAGGCTTTCCCCGTCAGCCAGCTTCCGCGATCCGCCGGTCGCGCCCTCGACCATATGGAGATACGCCAGATTGAACTGGTTCAACTGTCCGATCGCGTATTCAAAAGTTTCTTGCGCGTCGTCATCTGCAATATCATTGGCCGGCGAAAACGGCGACAAGCGTAACCCGACATGCGCCCCGTCCCATTCATTGGTCACGGCCTCAAGAACCTCCAACAATAGCCGGGCACGGTTTTCAACCGATCCGCCATATTGGTCATCACGCTTATTGGTTTTCGTTTTCAGAAACTGGTCAATCAAATAGCCGTTGGCACCGTGAACCTCGACCCCATCAAAACCTGCCTTCTTGGCCATCTTTGTCGCATGCACATAGTCTTGAACGACCCGAGACATCTCTTCGGTCTTTAACGCTCGTGGATCAGATGTTTGTTCAAATCCGTTCGCGGTAAATGTCTTCACGTTAGCGGTTATCGCAGAAGGTGCCACCGGAGCCTGGCCATCGGGTTGCAGCGATGTATGACTGATCCGTCCGACATGCCATAGCTGGACAATGATCTTGCCGCCTGCCTTGTGCACTGAATCAGTGACCTTTTTCCAAGCAGCCGCTTGACCCTCGGTATAGATACCCGGCGTCGCCAGATAACCTTTGCCTTCCGGGCTAATCTGCGTCGCCTCGGTGATGATGATACCGGCACCCGCACGCTGCGTGTAATAGTCGACATGCATGACGCCAACTTCATCGGTGTCGTTATCCGCGCGGTTACGGGTCAAGGGGGCCATTACAATGCGGTTCTTAGCCTCAATTGCGCCGACGGTCAGTGGTGTAAAAACTGCTTCTGTCACAGGTGCGTCCTTTCGGTGTTATTTCTTGTCCATCTGCAACTAAGCCTAAGACGCGCCAACACAAGGATTTGTTCACAGATATATTTTTTGACCTAGCGGTTGAACTGCTAAAGCGGCTCTATATCGCCCTGTGCCCGCGTGCTGTGAAAATCCGCTTGCCATGCATCAAATGTGCCTGCTGCAATCGCGTCCCGCATACCTGCCATAATGTCTTGGAAATAACGAAGGTTATGCCAAGTCAGCAGCATCCCCGAGATCATCTCTTGGCTACGGAACACGTGATGCAGATAGGCACGGCTGTACTTGGAACAGGCCGGACAAGTACAGGCTTCGTCGAGCGGGCGAGGGTCGTCGGCATGGCGGGCATTCTTGATGTTTACAACGCCGTTACGTGTAAACGCCTGTCCGGTGCGGCCTGATCGCGACGGTAACACACAGTCCATCATATCAATACCGCGCGCCACGGCCCCGACGATATCGTCCGGCTTGCCAACCCCCATTAGGTATCGAGGCCGGTCAACGGGCAACATGTCAGTGGCAAAATCAAGACAGCCGAACATCGCCTCTTGTCCCTCGCCTACAGCAAGGCCACCGACGGCATAGCCGTCAAAGCCCACATCTATCAGCGCTTTGGCGCTTTCTTCGCGAAAGTCCCGTTCCAGCCCGCCCTGCTGAATGCCGAACAGCGCGTGGCCAGGGCGGTCCCCGAACGCCTCGCGACTGCGCGCGGCCCACCGCATCGACAGGCGCATCGAGTCCGCGATCCGATCGCGGTCAGCAGGTAACGCGGGACATTCGTCAAAGCACATCACAATATCCGACCCGAGCAACTTCTGGATCTCCATCGACCGCTCTGGCGTCAGTTCGTGCTTGGACCCGTCGATATGGCTTTTAAAGGTCACACCCTTTTCAGTCAGCTTGCGCAGGTCGGCAAGGCTCATCACCTGAAAACCACCCGAGTCGGTAAGGATAGGTTTGTCCCAATTCATGAACTTGTGTAGCCCGCCCAAGCGGTCGATGCGTTCAGCAGTGGGGCGCAACATCAGATGATAGGTATTGCCCAGCAAGATATCAGCGCCGGTGGCCGCGACGCTTTCGGGCATCATTGCCTTTACCGTGGCAGCCGTGCCCACTGGCATGAACGCAGGTGTGCGAATATCACCCCTTGGGGTCGAAATTACGCCGGTACGCGCCGCGCCATCGCGGGCCTGAAGGTCGAAGGAGAATTTATTCATGATAGCGCCTATAGAATGAAGCCCGAGCCTGTGCAATCGTGATGACAGCTAGCTTTTACACCAAGATAGCGGAAACTGACGCCGCGCGCTTTTGGTGAACGCGCTTTCAAAAGGAGCCGCCCGTGCCCATCGAAGATGTAATCTTGGAATTATTCCAAAGCAACTTGGCCTTAATCCTGCTGGCGTTGCTGCTGGTGGTTCTGGTTTTCAAAGGGGTCAAGATCGTGCCCCAATCCGAACAGCACGTGGTCGAACGTTTCGGCAGGCTGAGATCGGTTATGGGGCCGGGCATCAACATGATCGTCCCGTTTATCGACAACATCGCGCATAAGATATCGATTCTCGAACGGCAGTTGCCCACGGCGAGCCAAGACGCCATCACCCGAGATAACGTTTTGGTGCAGGTGGATACGTCGGTTTTTTACCGGATCATCGAACCGGAAAAAACCGTTTATCGTATCCGCGACATCGACAGTGCAATTGCCACCACTGTCGCCGGTATCGTGCGCGCAGAGATCGGCAAAATGGATCTCGATGAGGTGCAATCGAACCGGACAGCGTTAATTACCACGATCAAGTTGCTGGTAGAGGATGCCGTTGACAATTGGGGGATAGAGGTCACGCGGGCAGAGATCCTTGATGTTAATTTGGATGCGGCCACCCGCGCCGCGATGATGCAGCAACTAAACGCCGAACGGGCACGCCGCGCCCAAGTGACAGAAGCCGAAGGCAAGAAGAGAGCGGTCGAACTGGCTGCGGACGCGGAACTTTATGCTTCGGAACAGACGGCAAAAGCACGGCGCGTGCTGGCCGATGCTGAGGCTTACGCCACGCAAGTTGTAGCCACGGCGATCGGCGAAAACGGGTTGGAGGCCGCGCAGTATCAGATCGCTCTGAAGCAAGTCGAAGCTTTGAATGCCTTGGGCGCAGGGGCTGGCAAGCAAACCATCATCGTTCCGGCTCAAGCGTTGGAAGCCTTTGGTGATGCATTCAAATTATTGAAGGGACGGGAATAGTGGCAGAGTTATTGACGTCATGGTGGGTTTGGGTGTCGGCGGCGCTGGTGTTGGGACTGATCGAGGTGCTGGTGCCGGGCAATATCTTCTTGGGATTTGCGTTGGGCGCTCTTGGAATGGTCCCGGTGGTCATGATTGTGCCTGGTATCAATGGCCCGCTGGCCTTCGCCTTGTTCGCCAGCCTATCATTGGTGGGGTGGATTATCTTGCGAGTTTTCTTTCGGCGACAATCCAGCGGGACACGTATTGTGTCACGCGATATTAACGAGGACTAAATATTTGTATCTGACCGCCGGGGCGCTGCCCCGGACCCCGGGATTTTAGACCATTTGGAAGACTGCGTCGTGACTTGAGAAGCTTGGGGCGACCTGCTAGGCGGCGAAGACATTTAGCTGTGCCGGAGTAAGTGCCATGCAAGAACTGACCTTTGGGTGGGAAGAGTGGATTGCTCTTCCTGATTTGGGTTTACCCGCCATCAAGGCCAAGATCGATACAGGCGCTCGTACATCGGCGCTGCACGCCCACGACATTGAGGTCTTTGGTTCTGCGGCCAAACCGAAAGTGCGTTTCAACGTATACCCCGTTGCCGGCAATGAACTGTTCACGATCACCTGTTCTGCGCCGATCATCGACCGGCGCGAAGTGACATCGTCGAACGGCGAGTCGGAGCTGCGCTATGTGATATCCACCAGCCTTGAGGTAGGCGGCCAAAGTTGGCCTATCGATGTAACCCTAACCAACCGGGCGGGCATGACCAGCCGGATGCTGCTGGGGCGTCAGGCGTTGACTGATCATATCACCATATCACCTACGGAAAAGCGATTGCAGCCTGATTTGAGCTATGATGTCTATCATACTGCTGCGGTACGTCATAAGGCACCGCAAAGGGCATTGCGGGTGGCTGTGTTGAGCCGGGAGGCGACGAATTATTCAACGTCACGTTTGGTCGAGGTTGGCGAGGCGCGTGGGCACTCGGTCGAAGTTATCGATACGACGCGCTGTTACATGGCAATCAACACGATGGCCCCGGAGGTACATTATGACGGCAAGCGTCTGCCGCGCTATGATGTTGTGATTCCACGTATCGGCGCTTCGGTCACACCCTATGGCTGCGCGGTGATCCGTCAGTTTGAAACCATCGGGACTTACTGTGTGAATGGATCTGCTGGTATATTGGCCAGCCGCGACAAGCTGCATGCGCATCAGGTATTGGCCTCCAAGAAGATCGGCATGCCGACGACAGCCTTTGCCGCCTCGCCCAAGGACACATCGAACCTGATGGCGCTTGTCGGCACGGCACCGTTGATCGTGAAGCTGCTGGAATCGACCCAAGGCAAAGGTGTCGTGCTGGCCGAAACCAAGAAGGCCGCAGAATCCGTCATCGACGCGTTTCGGGGGCTCAAGGCGAACTTTCTGGTGCAGGATTTCGTCAAGGAAGCCGCGGGCGAAGATATTCGCTGTCTTGTGGTGGATGGAAAAGTTGTCGCATCAATGAAACGCACAGGCGCTGAGGGAGACTTTCGATCGAACTTACACCGGGGAGGGTCGGCCCGGGTCGTGCGGATCACCAAGCTGGAACGCGATACTGCCACACGCGCGGCACGTGCGTTTGGCCTGGGCAAAGCTGGCGTGGATTTGTTGAGATCCGAGAGCGGGCCCAAAGTTTTGGAGGTCAATTCTTCGCCCGGTTTCGAGGGGATCGAAAAGGCGACGGGCAAGGATATTGTCGGTATGCTCTATGACATGATTGAGGCCCGGGTAAAACCGCAGCCAGTACGCAGGCGTAAAGGCTGATCACCCCTCTGGACGCTGCGGCTCGTAAACCCTATATAAACGATCAGGAAACACAGTGAGGCCAATGATGACCAACAGCACACAACCCCTCGAAGGTACCCCGTTGATTGCGCCCTCAACGACTAATCATCCGTTGTACGAGCAGATTGTAGAAGCATGCCGTACCGTGTATGACCCTGAGATTCCCGTAAATATTTACGAGCTTGGCCTGATCTATACCATTGATATTAATGCCGAAAACGAGGTGAATATCAAGATGTCACTTACCGCGCCTGGCTGCCCCGTTGCGGGTGAGATGCCTGGCTGGGTCGCGGACGCGGTCGAACCGTTGCCCGGTGTCAAAACCGTCGACGTCGACCTTGTCTGGGAACCACCTTGGGGAATGGACATGATGTCAGATGAGGCGCGCCTTGAACTTGGCTTTATGTAGGGTTGCTCTGCACTGAATTTCTTATGTTAAAATCTTGATGATCACGATATCGTAATCTCGGGCTCTCACAGTAGGTTTACTGGGCTCGGAGCCCACTATACATCTCCGCGCTATACACCGACGTCTTGCTGATCCGCAAAGCTGCTATCGTTCTAAGGCGGCTCTGGTCATGCCCAAGTCTGGAATTTCCGCACGGCGCTTGCAAATCAGCACGCCAGCGCTTGAGAATAATCGGCAAAGCGCCTATCTTTGCTTTAACAGGAGTATCCAGAATGTTCGCAATCCCCGGCAAACAGGCCGTTACGATCACCCCTAAGGCGGCCCAGCAGATTACCAAACTG
>DRFG01000087.1 GCA_011050655.1 Roseobacter sp. | reverse complement strand
TCGATCAAGACACCGATCCAAACAACGACAAAGACACAATCTTTGGCGGTGCCGGTAACGACACCATCGACGGTGGTGACGATGCAGACTGGATCGACGGTGGCATTGGTGACGACGTCATCGAAGGCGGTATCGACAATGATACCATTATGGGTGGTGATGGGAATGATACCATTACTGACATCCAAGGCGCAGACAGTATCTTTGGTGGCAGCGGCGATGATTCCATCACTGCTGGTGTCGATACGTTCTCGGACTACCCGAACGATCAACCGACTTACTTTAACCCGTTGACCGGAAATGTGGAAGCAAACCCATATTTTGGTACTGGTGATCCGAACAAGGAAGACGGTCGCGATTATGTTGATGGCGGCGACGGCAACGATACGATCCGCACTGGCGATGACGCCGATACAATCTTAGGGGGTAACGGGAACGACTTCATCAACGCTGGAATTGATGACGACTCCGTAGAAGGCGGGGGCGGCGACGACTTCATCATCGGCAGCCACGGGTCCGATATCCTCAAGGGGGGCGACGGTAACGATACGATCTATGGCGGCTTCGGTACCGAACCAATTCCCGGCTACGCGGGTGAGGAACCTGACGCTACAGACCCGCAGCCCAATAATGGAAAAGATTTCATCGACGGCGGGGCTGGTAATGATGTCCTTTACGGCGAAGATGATGACGACACCATTCTTGGCGGTTCGGGCAACGATTACATCGATGGTGGTATTGACAACGACGACCTCGACGGTGGCCAAGGCAACGACACTATTCTAGGTGGCCAAGGCAATGACAATATTCTCGGCGCGCAGGGCGATGACGTTATTGATGGCGGTGATGGAAACGACTACATCTTCGCTGGCAATGACAACGACAGCGTCATGGGCGGTGCCGGCAAAGACACAATCGACGGTGGTCAGGGCAACGACACCATTGATGGTGGTGATGGCGACGACTTTATCGAGGGCGGCTTCGGTGAAGACAGCATTATGGGTGGTGCCGGGAACGACACGATCTTTGCTGCGGGCGACAACGATACCGTAGACGGTGGGGATGGTGACGACTCTATCAGCGGTGTACGTGGCGACGATCTGCTGATCGGCGGTGCCGGTAACGATACTATCGACGGCGGCGAAGATAACGACACGCTGAAAGGCGATGCGGGCGACGACAGCCTGATGGGTGGCTTCGGCGACGACAGTATTGTCGGCGGAGACGGTGACGATATCATTTCTGGCGGCGGCGATAACGACACCATCCTAGGCGGTGCCGGCAACGATAGTATGCGCGGCGACGACGGGCAGGACACGTTCCGAGATGTCAACGGTGGCGATACGATCGACGGTGGTTCGGGTACCGACGCCAGCGATTATGATGTTATCGACCTGACAGGGTCCTTGAACGGCGGTGGCTACTACCTTGATAACGTAAGACCCGATAATGATCCGGGTGACACGATAGATGGCGACAGCCCGAACGACGGTATTGACGGCACCATCGTGTTTACCGATGCGTCGGGTGCCGAGACCGGGCGACTGGACTTTACCAACATCGAGAAAATCATCCCTTGCTTCACGCCGGGAACCTTGATCGCGACCCCGAAAGGCGAACGTAAGGTAGAGGATCTTGAGGTTGGTGATCGTGTAATTACCCGTGACAACGGTATTCAGGAAATTCGCTGGATAGGGTCCCGTGCGATGTCTGGCGAAGAATTCGCCCGTAGTGAACATCTGCGGCCGGTTCTTATCCGTCAGGGTGCCTTGGGTAAAAATCTGCCCGAACGCGATATGATGGTCAGCCCCAACCACCGGGTTCTGGTCGCTAATGACAAGACCGCTCTTTACTTTGAAGAGCGTGAGGTCCTTGTGGCTGCCAAGCATCTGACTGGCCTGGAAGGCGTTGATATCGTTGAGGTTTCGGGAACGACCTATATCCATGTGATGTTTGATCAGCACGAGGTCATCCTGTCTGATGGTACTTGGACAGAAAGCTTCCAGCCTGGCGACATGAGCTTGGCCGGCGTCGGCAATGCACAGCGCAACGAAATCCTGGAGATTTTCCCGGAACTTGCGACGCGCGAAGGTGTGGATGGCTATATGGCAGCCCGCCGGACCTTGAAAAAGCACGAGGCAAAGTTGCTGACACGGTAACGGTGCAATCATAACGTTGTCTCAGCGGGCCTGCTTTAACGGGCCCGCACGCACCTACAGACTGTGGTGTAAAACAAAGAAAGACGGGATAGGTCACTGTCCCATCTTTTTGCTGAGCATCACCTGATCAGGCATCTTCAGGGTTCATTTAGCCTAGGCGGTGACAAGTACTTTACCGCAGCGGGCCTCTCATGAACGTGCTTTTCGCCACGCGTCCCATTCTTCGGGGGTGTCCAGATCAAGCAGAGCGTGGTTCCCGGGTAAGGTGACCAATACTGTACGATCCTTGGCGGCTGCGATTATTTCCCGGCCCCCGATATCACCGGATAAGGCCGCGAACTGGGCGAAGTGACAGGCGGCAAAAACCGTCGGATGACCCGGCTTTCCTGTTGCCGTGGCACCACGCCATATCGTATTTCCATCTTCAATATCAATGGCTTGAAGTACTTTTTTAAGGTCATGTTCGCTTAGGTCCGGTAGGTCCGACAACAGCACCATAACCGCTTTGCTATTTTGCGGCAGCATAGCGAACCCCTGTCTGAGCGACGCATTGATACCCTCGGCCGCATCAGGGACAGGCACCAAGATCGGCTCGGTTAACCCCGCCAAGGCATCGTAACGCGGATGCGGCGCAGGCGGCAGGGTAATGAAAACAGGGCCGTCCGTAACCGCCAATGCCAAGCGCGCCTGACGACGCAGCAAAGGTTGGTTGTCGAGATGCTCCAGCAGTTTGTCGCGCCCGCGCATGCGCGATGACTGGCCCGCCGCCAAAAGAATAATGGGTATGTTCGATTTCATTTGGCTAACGTAGTCCAAGATTTGACGATATTTAAGAGAGTCCTCGCATCCGGCCACCATCTGCGTCAAACAGAGGGTGTTTTATCAGGCGGGCAGGGCACATTTTGCCCAAAATCTCTATCTCGACCCGCAGTCCTTCGCGGTCACTCCCTGTTGGCACGAAACCCAAAGCGATGGATTTGCCAGCAAAGTGTGAATATCCTCCGGAGGTGCAAAACCCTACGACGCTGCCATCGTGCCAAATCGGTTCATATCCGTGCACATCCGCGTCAATACTGTCAACTTCAAAGGCACATAGTGTTCGGCTGGGGCCTTTTTCCCGGTCAGCTTCGGCAACGGCGCGGCCAATAAATTCTACATCTTTCTTGAAGTCGATAAACCGCTCTAGCCCGGTTTCCGCAGCGGTGTAATCGGGCGAATATTCTGACATCCAACTGCCAAAGAACTTGTCTAGCCGCAGAGACATCATTGCCCTCATGCCAAACGGCACCATGTCGTGCGTTTTTCCTGCCGCCCACAGGCTTTGCCAGAGGCTTCGCTGGTCTAATATATCACAATAGATTTCATAGCCCAGATCGCCGGTGTAGCTGACCCGCTGGACGAGGCAATTAACCATCCCGACCGTCATGTTATGGACATCAAGAAATCGCATACTGTCAACGTCGCGCAATGTGCAGGCTTTCAACACATCTTTGGCAAGAGGCCCCGCAATTTGAAAACCGGTGCGGATATCAGAGATGTTTTTGACCTGTACCGAACCGATTGCGTGTTGCGTGAACCAGCGCATGTGAAAAGCCTGAGCGCCGTAAGAAGCCGTCAGTTGGAAGGTGTGATCATCTAGGCAAGAAACGGTGAAGTCGCCAATAAGCTTGCCGGTTTCCGATAGCATTGGCGTTAACGCCAGTCGCCCCACAGCCGGGATGCGGCCGGCCATTATCCGGTCCAGCCATGAACGAGCCTCTACACCCGTAACCAAATATTTACCAAAATTTTGCACTTCGTTGATACCAACACCACCTCTGACCCCGGCGACTTCGCGAGCCACTGCAGCAAAAGCATCAGATCGGCGGAAGGTTGGGGTTTCAAATGCTGGTTCGTCACCTTGAGTAAAATAGTTCGCTACTTCAAGACCATATTGCTGCCCCCATACCGCCCCTAACTGGCTGAATATGTCATACATAGGGGTAGTTCTTAGCGGTCGGGCGGCTGCTAGCTCCTCGTTGGGATAAGAAACTGAAAACCGTTTTTGGTAGTTCTCGATAACCTTCGGCAATGTATATCCGGGGCTTATCCAGTCTCCGAAGCGGGCGACATCCATTGCCATCACATCGCGCTCCGGTGTGCCCTCGACCATCCATTGCGCTAGCGTAAGCCCCACGCCGCCACCCTGAGAAAAACCTGCCATGACGCCGCATGCCGACCAGTAGTTGCGCACACCTGGCACGGGACCGACCAATGGGTTGCCATCCGGTGCAAAGGTAAAAGGCCCATGAATAACGGATTTAACCCCTGCAGTCGCTAGAACCGGGAACCTTCTATAAGCAAAATCAACACTTTCTTCGATTTTGTTAAAGTCATCTGGTAACAACTCGTGGCCAAAGGTCCAAGGTGTCCCATCTACCGCCCAGGGACGCGCGCGCTGCTCGTAAAAACCAATGCACAAACCGCGCCCTTCCTGGCGCAAATAGCTTTCGCCGGCAGGGTCCATCACATGTGCATGTTCGGTGTCACGCTCATAAATTTCGGGAATGTCGTCGGTGACAATATATTGATGCTCCATCGGGTGAAGCGGGAAATAAATTCCTGCCATTGCGCCGACCTCGCGTGCCCAAAGCCCCCCAGCATTGACGACGTGTTCAGCGTTTATCGTGCCCTTATCCGTCACCACGTCCCATGTACCGTCGGTCCGTTGGTTGGTCTCGTGAACCATGCAATGTGTTTCAATTGTCGCCCCGCCCATCCGTGCGGCCTTTGCATATGCGTGGGTTGTTCCTGAGGGGTCAAGATGCCCGTCCAATGGGTCGTAAAGCCCGCCAATAATACCCGCAAGATTGGTGATAGGTGCGATTTGGGCGATCTCTTCGGGGCCGACGATTTCGGTATCCAGCCCCATGAACCGATGTTTGGCGCGTTCGGCCAACAGCATGTCGAACCGTTCGCGACTGTCCGCTAAGGTAACACCACCCACATGATGCAACCCGCACGACATGCCGGTTATCTCTTCGAGCTCTTTGTATAATCGTATCGTATATCCTTGAAGTGCAGCCATATTGGTGTCGCCGTTCAGGGTATGAAATCCACCCGCAGCGTGCCAAGTGCTGCCCGAGGTCAGCTCGGACCTCTCGACCAGCATAACGTCCTTCCAGCCCAGCTTCGTCAGATGGTAAAGGACCGAAGCGCCAACAACGCCGCCTCCGATCACGACAACTCGTGTGGTGGTTTTCATGGCGCAGTCCTTTCGACAGGTCAGTGAACCTTGATCGTTGCAAGGTGAAAAGCCTAAGGCATGTTACTTTCCGACATCAATTGTCGATTTTAGCCTACCAATGAAGTGAACGAATTTGCTTGCGTGCGCGTTGTCAAAGGGGAACCCTGAACAACGACACCAAATCACTGAAGCTAAGAGGGCTTAAACGCTCCCGATGGATACTTACGCATGAATTTTGATTTTCTTCTTCCGTCCACGGTTCTGCGCAAAGCTAAGGAGTATAGTAAAAAGCTTTGGATCAGGGTTTTGATTATCGGGTGTCTTGCGGTTTTATCACTGGCACTTAGTACTCTCATAGAAAGGTGGATACCTGACTCTCTTGCTACCTATCTGACGGGAAGTGCTGCAGATCGCCTGTTATCGATTATCGCCAATGCGATGCTTGCGGTGACGACCTTTTCACTAAGCGTGATGGTGACAGTTTACCGCAGCACATCAACCCAGTGGACACCGCGTGTGCACCGGTTGATCGTCCAGGATTTGACAACCCAAAACACCTTGGCCGTTTTCATCGGTGCCTATGTCTATGCACTGATAGCGATAATCTTGCGCGAACTTGGGGTGTTTGACGATAAGCGCGCATTTGTTTTGTTTGTCATGACGGTTCTGGTACTGGCCATTATCGTTTTTTACTTGATCCGTTGGGTGCTGCACCTTCAAACATTTGGTAGTCTGATTGACACGTCACGGCAGATCGAAAAGCAAGCCCGCGAGACGTTCAAGGAACGCCTGACAAACCCATGCCTGGGGGCGAACCCGCTGGTGGATAGCATCCCCGATAGTGCAGAGGTTTTTTGCGTGGAGGAAGGGGGATATATTCAGCACATATATCCCGAAGCGCTGAATACCGTCGCAAAAAACCACGGTGTGAAAATCTATATGATACGCAACATCGGAAGCTTCATTTTCGACAACGAACCATTGTTGAAGATCGACCATGTGGGCGATCCGCTGGATGAACATCACACCGAGAAAAGCCTGCGTGAAGGCATTGAAAGCAGCATACGCATGGGCGACTTGCGTACTTATGATCAAGACCCTCGTTTCGGGTTGATCGTAATGGGCGAGGTCGCGTCAAAGGCATTGTCACCAGGTGTCAATGACCCCGGTACGGCAATTGACGTGATCACTCGAATGGGTCGCATCTTGTCAGATTACGAGGACGAAGTGGCCCGAGACCGAGAGGGCGAAGTGCTTGATAACATTTACGTACGCCCCTTAGACCCGGCGGATTTGATTGAAGACGCATTCGGGGCGCTTGCCCGTGATGGCAGCACCGTGGTCGAGGTTCAGCAACGTTTGCAAAAAACGCTCTCGGGTTTGATGCGTCACCCCGACGAGGGGTTACGCAAGGCCGCGCGCGCCGCTGCCGAACTTCACTTGCAGCGCGCCCTTATGCATACTGAATACACTGCGGATCAAGATCAAATACTGGCTAGTTCCGATGACGCTGTGTGCGATGTAGTCAAAAAGGCTCTTGATAACCAACGATCAGAAAACTCTGGTGATGCGGTGATGAACGGCTGACCCGTGCGATGCCCCGCAAGATATAAACTCGGGCAGGTCTTGGTAAATCGTCAATTACAATGGCCGAATTTTGAGCTGGGTGATCCGGTTACCGTCCTTGGCGATAACTTCGAAGCGGAAGCCGTGGAATGAAAAGACCTGCCCGGGGGTGGGGATCATCTGTGCTTCGTGAATGACCAATCCGGCGACAGTATTGGCTTCGTCATCGGGCAAGTCCCATTCAGTCGTCCGATTAAGGTCGCGTATCGTCATGGCCCCATCGACGAAAAACTGACCATCATCGGACTTTTTGACGCCATGATCGGCGTCTGGGTCAAATTCATCGGTAATTTCACCGACAATCTCTTCGAGAATATCTTCGAGTGTAATCAGCCCCTGAAGCGTCCCGTATTCGTCTACAACCAGCGCAAAGTGAGTGCGCCGTCGCAGAAACTGGCGCATTTGTTCGTCCAATGTCGATGTCTCGGGGACAAAATAGGGTTTCATTGCCACATCGGCAATTTTAAAGTCCTTGAACGGGCTGCTGCTGTCCTCAGCATCATTGATGCGCTTGTACATCGCACGCAAAAGGTCCTTGGCGTGGATGACACCAATGATATTTTCGGGATCATCGCGATAAATCGGCAGGCGCGTGTGGTTGGATTGGAGGATCTGCTCCAAAATCTCGGCCGGTTCAACAGCAGCGTCGATCATTTCAATACCAGAGCGATGCAGCATGATTTCCTCGACCATGCGTTCACGCAGATCAAGGGCACCTAATATCCGATCACGGTCCTCTTTTTCGACAACGCCTTCGGATCGACCTAGCTGCAAGGCACCGGCAATTTCCTCTCTCACCGCAAGAATATTACTGTCGGGGTCAATGGTCACCCCGAACAGTCGCAGGATACCGCGCACAAGAAATCGTACCGCTGTCACGATTGGACTAAAGATCAATACTACGATTGCGATAGGCCGTGACACAGCAGCTGCAGCGGTTTCGGCGTTAGTGATCGCATAGGTTTTGGGAAGAACCTCTGCAAAGATCAGCACAAGAAAGGTCATGACCAACGTGGCAAGCGCCACCCCGGATTCGCCGAACAACCGCGTGAATAAAGCCGTCGCCATTGATGCCGCGAGAATATTGACAAGATTGTTGCCCAGTAGCACGGAACCGATCAGCCGTTCGTTATCTTCTGTGATCTTCAAGGCACGCTCTGCCCCACGCGACCCTTTGTCAGCCTGACCGCGCAGTTTGCCGCGTGACGCTGCCGTCAATGCTGTTTCCGACCCGGAGAAGAACCCCGACAGCACCAAGAGAAACAATATGATGCCGCTGCTAAGCCAAAATGCGCCGTCAAGCATTGCGGGGGCCGTGTCCATCTGAGAATATACCTTTTGCATTTGCTTCACTAGGTTATGGGCGTGTGCGCAGTTTCATTCAAGGGACGAGCATGGTGAAGTACCAAGATATGGGTAATTTGGATGGGCCGGTGTTGCTATTCGGCGGACCCTATTCGAACCTTCAAGCAATGGATGGCCTTTTAACTCAAGCTTTAGAGCTGAAAATAGAAAGCTCGCAAATGATTTGCACCGGTGATGTGGTGGCATATTGTGGTGATCCATCGGCGACCACCGAACTTATGCGCGACGCGAAGATTGCCTTGATCGCAGGTAATTGCGAAAGACAGCTCGCGGCGGGTGCACTGGATTGCGGCTGTGGCTTTGAGGAGGGCACAGCATGCGATATACTGTCAGCCGGTTGGTTTAGCCACGCGCATCGTCATATTTCCGACAGTCAACGCGAATGGATGGGGGCTTTGCCCGATATCTTGAGCTTCCGACATGCCGGGTTAAGATATGCGGTCGTACACGGCGGATTTACCGATATAGCGAGGTTTATATGGCCAACATCCGATGAACAGGTCATTGATGATGAATGGCAAGCAATTGAGTCTGAGATTGGTCCCGTTGACGGGATCGTCGCAGGCCACAGTGGTTTGCCCTTTGTCAGGGATACGGCGCGGGGGCGTTGGATCAACGCAGGCGTTATCGGGATGCCGCCGCATGATGGTAGCGTGGAAACACGCTATATGGTGCTGCAAGAAGGGGAGCTGACGCTGCATCGGCTATCGTATGATGTTGAAGGAGCAGTTTCGGCTATGACGCAAGCCGGCTTGGCGCAAGGGTATCACCGCTCTCTCGAGACAGGTTATTGGCCGTCAGAGGATGTTTTGCCTTGCGATTTACGAAGAGCGGCTTTCGCCAACGGGTGATTTTCCAGCACGAGTTCTGACAAGCGCGCTTCCAAAACATGAGTATATATCTCGGTGGTGGCGACGTCTGCGTGCCCCAGCATGGTTTGAATGGCTCGTAAGTCCGCCCCGTTGGCAAGCAAATGGGTCGCAAACGCATGGCGCAATGTGTGAGGTGTGACTTTGGACGGGTCAACACCGCCCGCCACAGCAAATTCCTTGATCATCAGATAAAAGCGGTGCCGGGTCAGGTACCCAGCGGCACCTCTTGAAGGGAATAAGAAGCGCGATGCCGGTATTTTCTGCGCCTGTGATGCTGCGTCAATCTTATCACGCATCGCCAACCATGTTGATAGCGCGGCACGCGAAGGTGCGGATAAAGGAACAAGACGTTCCTTGCCGCCTTTGCCCATGATCAACAAAAGACGAGGATCACCGCGGGTGGCGCTGACTGGCAGGCTCACCAGTTCGCTCACGCGCATGCCCGTGGCATATAACAATTCCATCAGGCACGTGTTGCGCAGTTTTTCTTGTTCGTTTCGCCCCGAATTGCGGGCGGCTTCCAACAATCGGTCGACTTCCTCCTCTGACAACACTTTGGGCAGGCGCTTGCTTTTCCCCGGCCCCGTAATCTGGATAGCAGGGTTGTCGGTACGCAACCCTTCTTCAAAGGCAAACCGGTAAAGCTGTTTTATCGCTGAAAGCCGTCGAGCGAGGGTGGATTTGGCTAATCCTTGCGCATCACACCAGACGAGGTATGCCTCCACGTCGTTCCGTGCCGTCAAGGTAAAATCTAGATTTTTTGCAGCGAGATAAGCGTCGAAATCCTTGAGATCACGACCATAGGCCAACAATGTGTTCGTCGCAGCCCCCAATTCGGCGGCTTGGGCTTCCAGAAAAGCCGAAATCCAGTGGAACGTGGCGCTCTGCATCATTCCCGCTCCAGCAACAAAATCTGAAGGCTGGCACGCCGTGCAGTATCTTCCAACCCCAAGGCCCGCAACGTTGACAGTGCGTCACGCAAAGCAAAGGTATCTCCGCGCGCACCTTCTTCAAGAAGCCCGATCGTATGTAGGATCGCACTACCTAGCTGCCCGTTTCTGGCTTCGTCTATCCAATCGCTTCGGGGGCTTGGATCAGTAAAAGCGCTGGCGATAGCGGTGGCCGTCCGAATATCGGGCATCGCCTGAGGCGGTTCGCCCCGTGCGATTGATGTCAAAAATTCCATTTCGATGCTCGCGCTATGGTCGTTTTGCACGGTTTCGTACAACGGAGAGAGCAAAACGATATGGTCGCGAAGCATTTTACTTTGTCCCTCCAGCGATACGCTGCGCAACCGTTCAGAGTAAAGTGCTGCAAAGCTTATCTCGACTTCGGCCTCGGTCATGGCATGCCACGCCGCGTTTAAGGTCTTGGCGACTGCCTCCGCGTTACCGGAGTATAAGGCAGTATCAAAACGCTGCAATGCTTCCACCCGATCCCACACCCCGCCTGAGGCGGCCGGTTCACGGCTAGTGTAAATACCCAAGAAACGGTTGTCGGGCAGGGCACCGATACGGGTCAGTCTTTCGGCCGCATCCAACTGGGCCTTCCACCCCGCGATGTCTCGCAGATCTGATACCGCGAACTCAGGGGGTAGATTGCGTGTTGATTTCGCTTCTCCGATCGCTTCGAACAGCCGGAATGACAGCGGGCTGATCGACCGGGGCGTAGGCAGAGGCACGGCCCCATCATAGAGGTCGGGATTCAAGAAACGGTCCAGCAAGGCCAGATCGTCCGGTGGCAACAACTGCAACGCTTGGATCGCCCCCAATGTCAGCGCCGCGTTTTCCCATTTGCCGGACCGGACTGAACATAAAATGCGAACGCCGTAATCACTAGATAAGAATGGTTTATCCTGAAGCATTTCGCAGGCGCGGTCTTCGGTGCCAAGTAAAAGGCTGATGTCCATCCACAGTTTAAAATGGTCTTGCGACGTCGCGACTCCAGCTTGTTCAATCAGTGACAAGGCCGGGTCCAGCGCACCTGCATCCATGAGTTTGCTAACACGCGCCAAGGCCAACGCATCCCCTTGCTTTGCATCATCCTCAGGGGCGGTGGCTTCGGCTAATAGCAAGGTAAATAATAACGTATGTGCAGCCGGAAGATGCAGTTCGGGCAGACGGTCAAGCTGTTGGGCAATCTGTGACGCACTGCTGCGTGACCAGATATCTTGGGGTAAACCTGTCACCTTGGCCGGTACCAACCCGATAGCACGGGGGCGACCTTGCCCTAATTTATTCACAGAAACAGGGGAAGGCAGAGCGGATTTAGCGACAGGGGCCTCAGCCGGTTTGGGCGGCGGGCGCGACCGCTTCGGAGTAGGCTTGGGGCGCTCTCCCAACCAGTCTATCACCGACAGCGGCCCACCGTCGGTGGGAGGTTGTGTTGCTTGTGCACTAAGTATTTCAGGAAAAATGATCAAACAAACCACGCAAAGTCGCCTGATTGCCTGCATTATTGGCCTTCCAATGTTACGGGTTCACGAACTTCCACCTGAGGAGGCGCGAATTCTGCCCCAAAAAATGGACCTACATACGCGTAAATAGCAAGTCCAATAAACCCTAATATCACGAGGTAAATCAGAAACTTGATCAGCTTGCCCATAAATTATGCCTGCTTTCTTTCGCAAATTTTGGTCTTCTATATATGGCCTTTTCCCTAATATCACGTCATTCAGTTAAAAATGAGCGGATTTGAGCAAACCCCAGCCGATACGGCCCGTAACCCAGCGTCATACCATCTGAAAAAGACAGTGGTCATGGTGGGGATGATGGGTGCGGGCAAGACAGCAGTAGGTCGTGCGCTTGCTGCCAAGCTTAACGTGAATTTTTTAGACAGCGATCATGAAATCGAAACAGCCGCCAACCTGAGCGTGCCGGAAATTTTCGAACGCGACGGCGAAGCGTTTTTTCGTAAGCGCGAAAGCGAAGTGATTGCCCGTCTGCTTGTTGAAAAACCGGGTATATTGTCAACTGGAGGCGGCGCGTTTCTGGCACCCATCAACCGGGAAAACATTTCGAAAATGGGAGTTTCCTTGTGGTTGGATGCAGATATCGACCTTCTGTGGAACCGTGTAAGGCACAAAAGTTCAAGACCGCTGTTGCGCACGCCCAACCCACGCAAAACATTGGCCGAGCTTTATGAAAGCCGTGTGCCGATATACCAAAAAGCGGACCTCACAACGCTATGTTGTCCACATCTGTCCATCGACAATATGGCAACCAAGGTGATCGAGACATTACTGAATCGGCCCGATGTTTTAGAGAGAAAAGATGCTTGAAACCGTACATGTAGCACTGCCGGGACGCGAATATGACATTCTGATCGGACCGGGGCTATTGGCCGAGGCGGGTAAGCATGTGGCGCCCTTGTTACGACGCCCAAGGGTTGTTGTCATCAGCGACGATAATGTGGCGGCGCTGCATCTAGATTCCCTGCGGCTTGGCCTTGCGACCTCGGGTATCACTATGGAAACGCTCAGCTTGCCGCCGGGTGAAGCGACTAAAAGCTGGTCACAATTGACACGCTGCGTAGATTGGTTGCTGGATCAAAAAGTTGAACGAAATGACGTGGTTATAGCCTTCGGCGGCGGCGTGATCGGCGATCTCGTCGGGTTCGCGGCCGCTATCTTGCGACGCGGAGTCCGGTTCATTCAAGTGCCGACATCGCTTTTGGCGCAGGTCGACAGTTCGGTTGGCGGTAAAACTGGAATAAACGCCAGCCAAGGCAAAAATCTGGTCGGGGCATTCCACCAGCCGTCATTGGTACTGGCCGACACAGCGGTTCTGGGTACCTTGACGACGCGTGATTTTCTGGCCGGATATGGAGAGGTCGTAAAATACGGGCTGTTAGGCGATGCGGCGTTCTTCGAATGGTTAGAAAAGCAGGGGCCAGCATTAGCGTCAGGTGATATGGCCGCGCGCATCGAAGCCGTCCGACGGTCAGTGCAGATGAAGGCAGATATCGTCGTGCGCGATGAAACAGAGCAGGGCGAACGGGCACTATTGAATCTCGGGCACACCTTTGGCCACGCGTTGGAATCTGCAACCGGGTATTCTGATCGTTTGATGCATGGGGAGGGAGTTGCAATCGGCTGTGCGCTTGCCTTTGAATTATCCGCACGCTTAGGGCTTTGCCCGCAAGAAGACCCAAGTCGCGTCCGGCAACACCTAAAGCAAATGGGTATGAAAACTGATTTGCGCGATATTGTTGGTGACCTTCCTGATGCACAAACATTGCTGGCGTTGATGGGCCAAGACAAAAAGGTCGTCGGTGGCGAACTTCGGTTTATACTCGCGCGTGGCATCGGCAACACATTCGTAACGGGCGATGTTCCACAAAAAGCCGTAATAACTCTTTTGGAAGATGCACTTACAAGCTGAGGCTGATATATTGGTTTAATAGAAAAAGGCGGGCAATTGCCCGCCTTTGGTCATATGATGTAACGGTAAATTAGAACGGGATCTCATCGTCTAGATCGCGCGAAGAACCACCGCCGCCGCCACCTTGACCGCTACCTTGGTTGCCACCGGATGGGCCAGAATCATAACCCCCACCGTAACCGCCCGGATCAGAAGGACCGCTGTCATATCCACCAGCGGATCCACCACCATCGCGGCCATCCAGCATGGTCAACGTCCCGCCGAAGCCCTGCAATACTACCTCGGTGCTATAACGGTCGGCACCTGATTGATCCTGCCATTTACGCGTCTGCAATTGGCCTTCGATATAAACTTTGGAGCCTTTCTTGAGGTATTGTTCTGCAATACGCACGAGCCCCTCTTGGAAGATGGCAACAGAGTGCCATTCCGTTTTCTCCCGGCGCTCACCCGTGTTGCGGTCTTTCCAAGTTTCCGACGTCGCAATGCGCAAGTTGCACACCTTGCCGCCATTCTGAAAGGAACGCACTTCGGGATCACGCCCCAGATTCCCGATTAGGATCACTTTATTTACTGAGCCGGCCATAATGCCCCCTGTCTGCTGAAAAAATTGACACCGCGCGAATCCCGTGCGGCCCTTGGTTTGATTGAACTTATACCTACGGAGGTATGCGAAAAATAGGGGAAGGCTAATATTATCCGGTTGGTTTTTCAGACCCTAAATAAATGATGGCAGTAACCTGTCAGTTTGATATGGTCCCGCAAGAATTATGCCATAGGGGGCAGGGACCTTATGAACAAATTGATAATTATGTCGCTGTGTTGCATGGCAATCATGCCGGCACCGCTGACAGCCGAAGTGTTCTCGAGCAAGCAAAGATCAAAGTTGTTCGAATCCCAGAAAAAGCTTCTCGATACACGTGCTTCAAAGCAATATGCGGCCTCCGTCAAATTGCAGCCACAGCGTGTCGTGACCCCGACCAAATGGGATACGCCCAAATATGGGGGCAGGTATAAGGGCGTCTATCATAGTATGGCGCGTGAAGCGGCCCAGCGACACGGTATTCCCGAAGGCTTATTTCTGCGGCTTGTCCAGCAGGAGAGCGGTTGGAACCCCTCCGCTAAATCTCATAAAGGAGCAATGGGGTTGGCACAGTTAATGCCGGCGACCGCCGCGCGCCTTAGGGTCGATGCGACCGACCCTTACGAAAATCTTGACGGGGGTGCGCGCTATCTTAAATCGCAATACCGCGCGTTTGGAAACTGGGGGCTGGCCCTTGCTGCGTATAACGCGGGCCCCGGGGCCGTGATTAAATATGGCGGAATTCCACCTTACGCCGAGACCCGCAACTATGTGAAGGTCATCGCCGGGCTGTAACTTTTCGCATTGTTGGACCTTTCGGTCGTTATCCGGTCGAAAGCCTTCTGAACTGTTACTGTCGATTACAATACACCCTAAATAGCCGTCAAAAATACTATTGCGTAGCTAATTCCAACTCTATGACTGGCTCCATTTCGGCCAGTTGCGCGTCAGTCAGGTGGCACTTGATCTCATGTTCGCTTGCTAGGCTCCGTAAAGCAGGCAGCACGGTTTCGCATTTATTCCCCGGCACTTGTGATTTCCACCGACACCGTGTCTGAAAGGGGCATCCGGGCGGCGGGTTCATCGCTGACGGTACGTCGCCTTCAAGCACAATATGCTTTTTCTTGACGCGGGTATCCGCAATTGGCACCGCCGATAACAGCGCTTCGGTATAGGGATGGTAGGGTGGTGAAAACACCTGATCGGTTGTGCCCAGTTCAACCACATGCCCCAGATACATGACCATCACCCGGTCGCTTAGATACCGTACAATACTTAGATCATGACTGATGAACAGCAGGGTTGTTTTCTGCTCGCGCTGGATTTCCATCAGCAGGTCGGTGACCGCCGCCTGAACCGAAACATCCAGGGCCGAAACCGGTTCATCTGCCACCACGATCCGTGCATCACCTGCAAAAGCCCGCGCAATGCCGACCCGCTGCTTTTGCCCTCCGGATAATTGGCGGGGCATGCGGTTTGCAAATTCGCGTGGTAGTTTAACAAGGTCAAGCAGTTCAAGCATCCGCCGTTGCCGGTCCTTGTTGTTTTTGCCTATCCGGAATATCTCAAGCGCGCGGATGACCTGCCTGCCCACGGTCATCGACGGGTTCAATGTGTCGAAAGGGTTTTGAAATACCATTTGGATATCAGCAACATTCTGGGTACTTCGGTCTTCGATGGCGACGTTGCCGATGTCCTGACCATCCAGCAAAATCCGCCCTTCGGTTGCAGTTTCAAGACCCATCAACACCTTGGCAAAAGTGGACTTGCCGCAACCGGATTCGCCGACAATGGCAAGGGTTTCAGATTCACGGGCCTCAAAGCTCAGCTCTTCGTTGGCTTTAACCACCTTTGTTGCAATACCGCCGAACATCGAATTTGCAGCGACTTGATAGTATTTCTTCAACTTGTCCATTTTCAAGACAACTCTGCCGATCTCGCCTTTTTCCTTTAGCTCGGCCAGTTCTGGCGGGGCCGCCCAGTCGATTTCCTGAAATCGCAGACAACGCGTGGCGTGGCGTTCATTGCCGGGAACATCCTGCATCATGATCGGCCCCTGGTCGCAGCGACCGGCCTGAAAATAGTCGCAACGTGGCCCAAAATTGCACCCAAGGGGCCGCTCGTGGGGCAGTGGAAAATTGCCAGGAATAGCTATCAGCGGGCGTGCATTCTTATCTGCACCGGGCAGGGGGATCGACCGGAAAAGCGCTTGGGTATAAGGGTGTTGCATCTCGTCAAATACATCTTCAATAGACCCGCGCTCCACCGCCTCCCCCGAATACATTACACAAATCCGATCACAGGTCTCCAGAACCAACCCTAGATTATGGCTGATGAACAACATTGACGTGCCGTATTTTCGGCCCAAATCCTTGACCAGATCAACAATAGCCGCCTCGACAGTCACATCCAACGCGGTTGTGGGTTCGTCGAGTATCAACAGGGATGGTTCCGACATCAAAGCCATCGCGATCACGATGCGCTGCTGTTGCCCCCCTGAAAGCTGGTGCGGATAGGCTTTCAATATGCGTTCAGGATCGGGCAGTTTTACATCCGTCACCAGCTGAAGTGCCCGCGCATACGCTTCCTTCTCGGAAATGCCTGCGTGTATCATGGGCACTTCCATCAACTGCTTGCCGATCCGCATCGCAGGGTTCAAGGATGCCATCGGTTCTTGATAGATCATCGCAATTTGGCTGCCACGAATGTCGCGAAGTTCCTCATCGCTCATCTCGCTCAAATCGCGTCCCTTGAATTTAATCGACCCGCCGACGACGCGACCATTGGCACCCAGATCCTGCATGACCCCAAGCGCGACTGTTGACTTGCCGCAACCAGATTCCCCCACCAGACCCACGGCCTCTCCAGGCTTTACCGAAACTGAAAAATCCATCACCGCTGGAATTTCCCGCAGCCGCGTGAAGAACGAAATCGACAAATTGTCGATCTCAAGAATGGGTCCGTCATACTCACGCTTTGTCATCGTCGCCGCTCCTAACCATCAATGAACCACACTGATTGTTTCATTTTGCCCGCAAACTCCGGGGGTCCGGGGGCTGGCCCCCGGTTCCGCGTATCCATTAGTCCCGCAAACTCTCTTCTCGCAATCCATCAGCCAACAGATTGAGCCCCAAAACCAAGCTTAACAACGCCAAGGCGGGTGCAATCGCAGCATGCGGGTACAATGATAGCAATCGTCGTCCTGCGTTAATCGTCGTGCCCCAATCAGGGCTTTCAGATTCCAGCCCCAACCCGAAAAAACCCAGCGTTCCCAATAGAATGGTTGTGTATCCAATGCGCAGGCAAAAATCGACAATCAGCGGCCCACGCGCGTTGGGCAGGATCTCCCACAGCATGATATACCAGGGCCCTTCGCCACGGGTCTGTGCGGCGGCGACATAGTCGCGGGTTTTGATGTCCAATGCCAATCCGCGAACGATACGGAACACCGTGGGAGCGTTGACAAACACAACTGCGACAAAAACCACCAGCAGCCCCGGGCCGATATCAAACAAATCTAAAAACGTGGGCAGACCGGGGATACTGTAAGTACTGGTTTTCACTAGGGCACCGTCATTCGATATCATCGACAGGTAGAGCCAACCGAACAATCCCAGCACCACGATCAAAACCGGCGTGCGCACGGACGGCTGGGTATAATAACGCGAATTCAAAAGAACCGCGACAAAGACCAGCGGGAATATAAACAGGACAATAGCCATATAACTTGGCAGCCCTGTCAGCACGATCTCAGGCGTGACCAGTAGATAAAAGATCAATATCACCGGAAACGCGAGGATGAGGTTGGCCAAAAAGCTCAGGAGCACGTCCAGCTTGCCACCGTAATACCCCGCCGGCAGGCCAAGTGTGATGCCAACCATAAAGGCAAAGATCGTTGCCATGGGCGCAATCTGGATCACCACCCACGATCCCTTGATCAATCTGCTGAACACGTCACGCGCCAGATTATCGCCGCCGAGCAGGAACCAAGGATAGTCGGTAACTTCGGCCCGTGCCAAGGGGGTGCCGGGCAGCTTGTTTTTCATCCCCGACACCTGGCTTAAGCTGTCGTGGGTCACCAACATATCAAAGACGCCACCAAATATACCGGTGAACACCCAAAACATGACCAATGCAAAGCCGATCATTCCGACGGTGCTGTCAAAGAGTTTGCCGTAAAGACCTAGCTTGCGCTTAAAGATGACCGAAACAACAAATGTCACTGCCAATGCCAGCCACACCGGCAAGAGCTGACGCGATATCGCTCCGATGATACCCGCCGCCGGTCCAAAGACGATGCCTGCCAGCACATAGATCAAGATCAGGAAGATGCTTGTCTGAAACGCGTAGCGCCCGGCGTTTCCGAACAGCCCCGCAAGGCCTTGATCCGCGCTCGCGACGTCCACGCCAATCGAACGTGATCCGGCGCGGGGCACAAGCGAAACAACGTTCTGTGCGGCATAGGCTACCACCATGATAGCAGCGGATAGCCCCAAGATCGGGTTCAGCCAAGTGAGCGCGCCTGTCCATGTCAAAGCTTCCATGCCCTTGCCCTTTCGTTAGGTGATGCGGATGCGTGGGTTCAAAAGCACATAGCCGATATCCGAGATCAGCTGTGTCGCCAGAACCACCACAACCGATACGACAGACACTGCCAGCAGCAGCTCGATATCGTTATTTGACGCTGCTTGAACCAAAAGCCAGCCAAAACCCTTGTAGTTGAATAAGGTTTCTACGATGACGACCCCGTTCAGCAGCCACGGTATTTGCAACATGATTACAGTAAATGGCGCGATAAGCGCGTTTCTTAGCGCATGTTTCAAAACGATATTGCTGAACTTGACCCCCTTCAGCCGCGCGGTGCGAATAAATTGGGCCGTCATGACTTCGGTCATGGATGCACGTGTCATGCGCGCGATATATCCCATTCCGTATAAAGAGATCGTGAGGACCGGCAAAAAGAAATTCCAAAAGGTGGCATCTTTCATAGCGCTGGTCGCTGACCCCAAAAACAGAGTTTTGCTATCTATCCACCCCCATTCCGCCAATACGGGCGATATTCCGAATTTCGACGACGCGAGCACGGCGATAAAGATTACCCCAGAAACATATTCGGGCGTGGCTGTGGTGGCGATCGAAAAGGTCGAAAGCGACCGATCTAGTCGGGTACCTTCGCGCATGCCTGCCAGAACACCGACGATCAAAGCCGAAGGGACCATTAGAAGCAGGACAAAGAACATAAGCTTGCCCGTCAAGCCCAATCGCTTGATCACGGTCGGCCCCACGTCTTCCCTGAAAACCGTGGAATAGCCCCAATCACCTTGCAGAATACCACAGAACTTGGGGCGTTCCGCTACGGGGGTTCCGTCTTGGAAACATCGGCCGAATACCTTGCCGTCTTGGGTTTCAGTCACCCAACCCGGGACCACGCCCAACCATTGTCCGAACTTTACCGGGGTTGGTTCCAGATAGCCTCGGTTGCCCAGATAGCTGGTTACCGCTTCATCGGACATTCGGAAGTTACCTTGGGTCTTGGCTAGTTTTTCCAAATTTGGGTAGAGATTGGTCAGCCAGAACACGATGAAAGTTAAGCACAACGCCGTCAAAAGTATTACGCCCAAACGACGAAGTATGAATACACCCATGGAATATCCCTGCTATTGACGCACTGCATCTCCCTCAGGCACGGAGGCGCGTAGCGTTCATGGCTCGTTTATAATGCGGCGCGACTAAGGTTTAGACCTTTGTAAACGCGCTGCATCGCTCCCTTATCGTCCCGTATTTGCGGGTATCTTTTTTATTGTGACGATCATGAGGCACCATAAAGCAGCGAAGGTCAATGTCGCGTTTTGCGCTTTCATCGTTAAAAAGCGACATTCTTGCGCGTTGCCGGAAAGGTTTAAGGTCATGATTTGGGTTTGCGTAACTTGCTAGGAAGCTGACCCGTGTGGTGCTGGATGTATCGCGTGAAATAGGCGGCCGACCCAAATCCGAGGTGTCGTGCGATGTCTTGGGCCGAATGTTCGGTCGTCGTCAGTAAATCTCGTGCTTCATGTACTACACGTTCGGTCAGAATATCTGCCGCCGTTTTGCCGGTGGCCGATTTTACTGCTCGGGTTAGGTGGGTCGGCGTCACATCAAGGGATTGGGCATAGGCTGCCATAGGCGCACCCGTGGAAAACCGGTCTGACACCATTTGGCAAAATCGGGCGCTCAATCGTGCGCCAGCGTTGCGTTTGGGGGGGATGTGTTCATCTTGCATGATCTGGCGCCTTAACCAGACCGACATTAGAGCTGCGTACCCTTCTATTGCGTCATGTGAAAGCGAACGCTTGGCTTGCTGTTCGCGTTGTGCGGCCTCGACTAAACCTGTCAGTTCAGTTTGCACCTGAACGTCGCGAATACGCAGATGCCGAGGCATTTGAGGCAGGCGCAAAGATGTCCCTTCGGGTATCACTACAGCATGTCCAATGCCTTGCCGCCCAATATCAATCGAAAATAATGCGTGCGCGGGGATGAAAATAGCATTATGCGCCCCCAATCCGCGCCTTTGGCCATCTAATTGCAGCAATCCCTGACCACGGGTGATCCAAATTAGCAAATGTGCAGGGTAATCATGGCAAAGCTGTACCCGCCATTCCTGACCGCGGGATAGCTGAGCAAGTGTCTGAACTTCGATAGCATCAGGCGTCACAAGTGAAAGCTCATCGTAAAAGTACAATAAAATTCATATATACCCACATTTGAAGAAAGTACCCATCGCGTATGTTGTATGCATATCGCTGTTAGTGAGGCGAATATTTTAACCAATTATAAGTATTTTTTCGCAACCATGTCCGTTGCCGTTTGGCGTATTGTCGTGTCGCTATGATTGCATCCATTCGCGCTACGTCAAGTGTAAGTTTCCCTTTTAGGTAGCATACCAGCTCTGGCACACCTATTGCCTGATGTGCCGGCAACGTCGGATCATAGGTCTCAAGCACAGCGGCAACTTCGTCCAATGCGCCTTGTTCAAGCATCTGATCGAACCGGCGAACGATCCTGGCGCGCAGCCAATCTTTGTCGGCGTGAACCGCGATGGCATGGCATTGGCTCAACTCCAATAC
>DRFG01000086.1 GCA_011050655.1 Roseobacter sp. | reverse complement strand
CCCCATAGGAGCGGCCTTTTCCGGACAACATGTAAATTAAGCTTAACGCTTGGAGAACTGGAAGCTCTTACGCGCTTTGGCCTTACCATACTTCTTACGTTCTACTACGCGGCTGTCGCGGGTCAGGAAGCCTGCCGCTTTCAACGCCCCACGCAATGAGGGATCGTAAAGCTGGAGCGCTTTGGACACACCGTGTTTGACCGCGCCGGCTTGACCGGACAATCCCCCACCTTTTACGGTCGCGACAACGTCGAATTGACCGTCAGTGCCGGTAATGCCAAAAGGTTGTGCCAAGATCATCTGCAAAACCGGACGAGCGAAATATTCGTTTTGTGGCTTACCGTTTACAGTAACCTTACCAGAGCCCGGCTTGATCCAAACGCGTGCAACCGCATCCTTACGCTTGCCTGTGGCATAGGCACGACCAAGCGCATCACGCACCGGCTCGCGGGGGGTCATGTCTACTTCAGTGGCTTGAGCGCCACCAACGTTTTCAGTCACGGCCGCTTCAAGACCTTCGAGTGTTTTGATTTCATCAGCCATGCTTATACACTCCGCGTGTTTTTAGAGTTCATGGATTTCACATCCAGAACCTCTGGGCTTTGCGCCTCGTGGGGATGTTCGGAACCAGCATAAACGCGCAGGTTTGTCATGATCTGGCGGCTCAGGCGGTTGCCGGGCAGCATGCGCTTGACAGCCATGGTGACCACGCGCTCAGGATGTGCGCCCTCAAGGATCTGTGCCTTGGTGCGCTCTTTGATCCCGCCGGGGTGGCCGGTATGCCAATAGAACTTTTCTTCACGCTTCTTGCCGGTCATTTGGATTTTTTCGGCATTGATGACGATGACATTGTCACCGCAATCCATATGAGGAGTGAAGGATGGCTTGTGCTTGCCGCGCAGACGCATGGCAATGATCGACGCAAGACGGCCAAGGACAACGCCTTCAGCGTCGACGATGATCCATTTCTTGTCGATATCTGCCGGTGTTGCAGAAAAGGTTTTCATGGAGGGAATTCCCGTTAATTTGGTGAAGGAGCCCGAAACCGAACCCCGCTATCTAATGCTCGGTTTATAAAGGCAGGCCACGCAGGGTCAAGCACCACTTTTCTCATTTTACATAGTAATATCTGATACTTGAGATTTAGGTATAATAATACCCCATAAAATTCAGACGCTCAACTGTTCGGGTGGGCTGTCCAGAAGCTGGCGCAGTCGGGTTATCGCATGCTCGAAACTGGATAGTGATACGCCAGCATTGATCGCCAATCGCACCGCATGTGGCGCACGGGCGTCGCGGCAGACGAAATCTTCAGCTGACCTGATTTGCACGCCTTCTACTTCGGCGGCCTGACAAAACGCCCCGGCTCGCCAGCCAACAGGCAGGCGCAACCACAAAAACGGCACATCGGCCCGCCACGTGACGTCAAAACCGCCTAAAATATTCACGGCGCTTTGGATATAGGTGTTGAAACCCAAACGGGTTTTTTCGGCCACCATATCTATATCCGGATGGGTAAGAAGCTTTGCACAAAGATCAATCAAAGGAGTTGCCAAGCCAAAGCAATTATATTCAGCGACCCGCCTAAGATCCGGTGTGCGTCCGTCCGGAGCTATCGCGAAGCCGATCCGCAAGGCGGGGGTCAAGGTTTTGGCCAGAGACGATACATACCACCCCCGCTCTGGCGCAAGCATACGGTAGGTTGGCGCGCGATCCACCCGCATCCTGTAACAATCATCCTCAACAATCTGAAGGTCATGGCGGCGAGCCACTTGTACCAGTTCTTCACGCCGCGCCGCCGGGGTAAACCCGGCAGTGGGGTTGTGTACCTCTGGCGAAGTGCAAAATATCTGGGCGTCATAAGCTTTTGCGGCCTCTTCCAACGCTTCTGGAATCACACCATCGCGATCCATAGCGACGGGGATCACATCGGCCCGCAGCAGCTCGGCGGCCCGGCGAAATCCAGGATAGGAAAGTTCTTCTATCAAGATCGCCGGTCTGCGCCCTTGCAAGATTGACTGAAACACCAGCGACAAACCGTTTTGCCCCCCATGAGACAAGACAACGTCGCTTTGCGAGAATGCCCCCAAAGGCGTCCCGGTAAGCCAACGCAAAACGGCTTCGCGTGCGCACCTAGCACCGGATCGGCTTGGGTAATGCATCACCCCTAGTGCTTGGTCGTTTGCCACCTCGACCAACAACTCGCGGATCAACGTCTCCTGACCGACTGATGGGAGGTGGGGTGAGAACATATTGACCTTGAACTTATCGGTCCGGCTTTCGATGTCGCCGTGATGTGCGATCACGTCAATTTCGGCCAGCGTTTCAGGGTGAGATTGTTGCGGGGCTGGCATAACGAAGGTGCCGCGCCCTACCTCGGCTTGCAGCACCCCGGCGTCAATCAAAACAGTATAAGCGCGCGCGACCGTCCCGGGTGTTACCCCTAGCGTCCAGGCCAATTCTCGTACGGGAGGCAATTTCTGATTTGCAGTCAAATCACCTTTGGAAATCCCATTTCGTATCATTGTAACAACGGCTTTGTATTTAGGCCCTTGCCCGTCGATGAAATGAGGATGCCAAATTGTACCCATTACAATGTTTCTCTTTTCAAAGCGTACCGAGATTTGTACCTATGTTCTATATTATTACGCAGCATTGTGTCAATACAATTAGAAATAGGAGATTCTCATGACACAGACCCTGACCATTTCGCATGAAACGGTGGCAATCCTTAACCAGCGCAGCACGCCAGTAGCCGCTGTATTTGCAGTTAAATTTGCAGTCTATGTCACGAAACTAGCATCACGTCGCCGCACACGCAAAGCCCTAGCATTACTAGAGCCGTGGCAGTTGAAAGACGTGGGACTCACACCTGATCAGGCTCATGACGAGTCTATTCGGGTGTTCTGGAAAGTGTAGCATCCCTGTGGCGCTTACCAGACCTCTTCACTCGGGCCGGTTTTTCACCGGCCCTTTTTTATTGTACCTCAAAAGAATGGTACAATTATTTAGGGGGGATGGAATACGTCAATGACGCCCGCGCTACCGGGTCCTCAAGGCCATCGGAATATACCAGAACGTCGCAGACCGACAAAAGTCGCCCAAGCTTTAGCAATCGGGTCTTGGCAACCAAATCGACATTGGCGGCAGGCTTGCGCATAAAATCAATCGAGCAATTGGTAGTCACCGCCAGGGCCTTTGGGCCAATACGTGCCAATGTCATCAAATAAGCGCTCACGTCAGCAAGGGCAAAAATCGACGGGCCCGATACCGTACCACCGGGACGCAAATGCCGATCATGCGTAAGCAATCGGGTTGTCAGATCGGTTTCCCCGACATGGTCGATCGCAAAATCCTTAGCCACCTGTTTGAACACATCGTTCATAAAAACCGCCAGGGCGTCGGCATCCATCATAATTGGCATACTTGTCCTCCGTCATATGTCGGGGTTAGGCTCTGGGAAAATCGAAGAGGGTGCAAGATGACAATGCTGGAAATAGATCGTGACGGTGCGGTAGTTCACCTAACCATGAATGCGCCGGAGCGGTTAAACGCGCTATCCGATGAAATGCTCGCTGTCTTAATCGATACTCTCGACGATATTGCTCAGACCCCCGAAATACGAGTTGTCACACTGTCGGGACGTGGCAAAGCTTTCTGCGCCGGGCATGACCTTAAGCAAATGACTGCCCTTCGCCAGTCAGATGATGGCGGAGCGGCCGGATTTAAAGACTTATTTGACCGATGCAGCCGTCTGATGTCACGCATCCAGTCCATACCGCAGCCGGTAATCGCGTCTGTACATGGTATTGCCACCGCAGCCGGTTGCCAACTGGTAGCCACCTGTGATTTGGCAGTCGCTGCCGAAGGTACCCGGTTTGGTGTCAACGGTGTCAATATCGGCTTGTTCTGCTCGACGCCGATGGTCGCGCTAAGCCGCAATGTCCCTCGTAAGCAAGCCTTTGAAATGCTGACCACGGGGGATTTCATAGACGCTGACCGTGCACGAGAAATAGGGTTGGTTAATCGCGTGGTGCCTGAACATATGCTGACCTTGGAAACGCAAGCATTAGCTCAGCAAATAGCAGCCAAACTGGGCGTCGCTGTCAAAATCGGGAAGCAGGCGTTTTATGAACAGCTGCAAATGCCCGTTGATCAGGCTTATATATACGCGGGGGATGTGATGGTCGAAAACATGCTCCACTGCGATACGCAGGAAGGTATCCAAGCATTTTTGGAAAAACGAGATCCGGAGTGGTCGCAGTAGCCTCAAAAAAGATTGTTTCCAGTGTGATGTGGATTGTTCAGTTTTTAGTGCTAGCAATCTGGACTTATTTGGGGCACGAATAAGTTAAGACAAACGTCTTGATGATTTTGGGTCGTCGCCCGCGGAAGGTCCCTCCGGGTCAGCTCTCACTGATCGGCCATTCCCGCAGCGACGACCTCAAAAACTCTCTTTCCTCAGTTGGCGTGTTGCCGCACTCATTGAGCTGCATAACCGCACAGCTATTGCGCCGCCTTGCGCCCTGCCCTACATCGCTGGCATGACATACACACTTCATATCATTGGCGGCGGCATGGCCGGATCCGAAGCCGCTTGGCAAGCAGCAAATGCAGGAATTGCGGTCGTTATCCATGAAATGCGCCCGACGGTCGGAACATTTGCTCATCAGACTGGCTTGCTGGGAGAGATGGTTTGTTCAAATTCGTTCCGGTCGGACGATAGCGAGCAAAACGCAGTTGGATTGTTGCACTGGGAAATGCGGGCGGCCGACGGCCTGATTATGGCTTGCGCGAAAAAACACCGCCTGCCCGCTGGGGGTGCCTTGGCTGTGGACCGGGAACCGTTTGCGCAATCCGTCACGGATGCCCTGAATGCACACCCCAATATCACTATTGAGTACGGTGAAATAACCGAACTGCCTCGCGATGGTCATTGGATCATTGCGACTGGTCCTTTGACATCGGGCAATCTGGCCGAGGCGATCGCTGCTGAAACCGGGGCCGAAGCGCTTGCCTTTTTTGATGCGATTGCTCCGATCATTTATTATGACAGCATCGACATGAGCAAGGCGTGGATGCAATCACGCTATGACAAGGGCGAAACCGAGGAAGAGCGGACCGCTTATCTGAATTGCCCCATGGACAAGGAGCAATATGAGGCGTTCATCGACGCCCTTTTGGCCGCAGATAAAACCGAATTTCACGAAGGTGAAACCGCAGGCTATTTCGACGGATGCCTACCGATTGAGGTCATGGCAGAGCGCGGCCGCGAAACCTTGCGTTTCGGCCCGATGAAGCCAGTGGGGCTGACCAACGCCAATGATCCAGATAAAAAAGCATATGCTGTGGTGCAGCTGCGGCGCGACAACAGATTGGGCACGCTGTATAATATCGTAGGCTTTCAGACCAAGATGAAATACGGTGCGCAAGGTACGGTGCTGCGGATGATTCCCGGTTTGGAGAATGCGTCGTTTGCACGGCTCGGCGGAATTCATCGCAATACATTCCTTAATTCTCCTACGTTGCTGGACGATCAGATGCGTTTGCGCAGCCAGCCCAACATTCGCTTTGCGGGGCAAATTACCGGCGTCGAAGGCTATGTAGAGAGTGCAGCAATGGGGCTGCTTGCAGGCCGTTTGGCAGTGGCTGAAATCAAGGGCGAAGCTGCGGCACCTCCACCACCAACCACCGCAACCGGAGCATTGATTACTCACATAACAGGGGGTGCCGACGCCAAGACATTTCAGCCGATGAATGTGAACTTCGGGTTGTTCCCGCCTGTCGAAGGCCTGAAGGCAGGGCGTCGCGGGCGTAAAGACCGATATAAAGCCTATACGGATCGCGCCAAGCAGGATTGGCAAGCGTGGCTGGATGGCACGTTGATTCCGCGTGATGTTCCGCACTAGGTTCGCCCCATCGCCCACGGGCCCCTTGCATTTGGGGCATGCGTATTCTGCGATACTTGCCTATGACATGGCGGCTGCCGCCGCAGGGCAGTTCCTGTTACGGATTGAAGATATCGACACGTCGCGTGCCCGAGAACACTGGGAAACGCAAATTTACGACGATCTATCTTGGCTGGGGTTGCAATGGCCTATTCCGGTCATGCGTCAATCTGAACGGACTTCTGTGTATTCCGAGGCGTTAAGCCGCCTCTGGGATATGGGAGCGCTCTACCCCTGCACTTGTTCTCGTCGCGACATTTTCGAGGCGGCAAGCGCACCACAAGAAGGGGTGCCCGTTCACGGCCCAGATGGGTTGATCTATCCTAGCACCTGTCGCCCGACCGGGCCTGCGACTGAGGGGCCTCGACCGATTGCGGCCACCTTACGCTTGAACGTTCAAACACTTCTGGTGCCGGACGAGCAGTTCAGCTTTAAAGAGACCGGCTCTGGTCCCGAGGGTCAGACCGGCATCATTCGATTTTCAGGCCGTCAGGTTATGGCCGAAATCGGAGATGTGGTTCTTGCGCGGCAGTCCATGGCCGCTGCCTATCACTTAGCCGTGGTCTTGGACGATGCTGCGCAAGGGGTCAGTCATGTGGTGCGGGGGCAAGATCTATTCGAGGCCACCAAAATTCATGTGGTGTTGCAGCGCCTATTGGGGCTGCCGACCCCGATTTACCATCACCATCGGCTAATTCGTGACGAAAGCGGGAAACGGCTGGCCAAGCGTGACGATGCTCGCGCTATTTCTGCGTTCCGGCTTGAAGGGCTTACGGCAACAGAACTTCTCGAAAAGATAATGTCTTAGACGATAGTCTTAATCCATCACCTTCAAAGTAACCTTCTCTTTGCCATCCTCGATCAGCGTGTAAAAACAGCTACGCCGCCCTGTGTGACAGGCAGCACCGATCTGGTTCACCTGCATCAACAGGCAATCACGGTCGCAATCAATACGCATCTCGACCAATTCTTGCACGTGGCCACTAGTGTCACCCTTGCGCCAGAACGATTGGCGTGATCGGCTCCAATATGTAACGCGGGCCGTCGACAGCGTTTGCCTGATCGCATCCGCATTCATCCAGGCCATCATCAACACCTCACCCGTTACGGCATCCTGCGCAATGGCGGGGATTAACCCTGCTTCGTTAAATTTCAATGTGCTGGGATCAAAATCCATGATGTCGCCTTCACTTTATTTTTGCATCATCCGCGTGGAGGTTTATGTAGGGTCTAAGTGCGGAAAGGAACAGCCATGAGTGACGAGACAGACCTGATCAAGCTCTATTCGGCCCGTATTCTGGGGCTTGCGACCGACATTCCGCATCTTGGCAGGCTGGATCACCCCGATGCCAGCGTCACGCGGCGGTCACCGTTATGTGGTTCGACCGTTACTGTTGATGTAGTGGTGCAGGACGGAAAGCTTACCGAAATGGCGCAAGACGTCAAAGCCTGCGCTTTGGGTCAGGCATCGGCTGCGGTGACCGGATCCGCGGCTATAGGCGCATCGCTGGAACAGGTTCAAACCGCACGGGACCAGTTAAAGGCGATGCTAAAAGGAAAAGGCCCCGTGCCATCGGCACCTTTTGACGGGTTTGAGGTGTTGACCCCCGCCGCTGCCTATAAAAACCGTCATGCTTCAATCTTACTGGCGATCGAGGCGTTGGCCGAAGCGATGCAGCAAACGCAAGCATTGACCGAAAAGCAATAATGTAAGCCCGCTTCTTAACCAAAAAAAAGCGCCGCACATCCCAACGGGATGGCGGCGTAAGTAGGCGATTATCGTGACGGCACGTCTTGATCTGAGCCAGAGGGGACGTTCTGGCTAGCAGACGAAGGACAAGGAAATTTCGTCATACGCATGAAGTTTGGGACAGATGCGCAGGTTAGATCAAAACAACACGATTACGCAGGCAGATGTCACATGAGCGAAGGAAGATGCAGACCAACAACCAACATTACCACCAACGCTGCCGCCCCGGCGGCATCCTGTAAAAGAGTGTCTTGCGACCGTTTCACAATGGCTTTGACTGTATTGTAGGTTGTCATGTTCTCTCTCCGTTCCTGTTGCCACTTTGTTCTCACTTATGACAAGTACTGTAAAGAACTTTCTGAGAACATTGGCTAAGAAATTGGCAGAAAAATATCTAACCTACTGATATTAAACGAACCGCCTCTTCTTGGCGCATAAGCCATAATAGCATTCGTGCGGCTTTGCCTCGGGCGCTTTTCAAATCCGGGTCTTCCGCCAACAGTTTGCGGGCATCGGATTGGGCAATTTGCATAAGCCCGGCCTGTTTTTCCAAATCAGCGACCCGGAAACGCGGGACCCCCGATTGCGCGGTCCCTATCAAATCGCCCGTGCCGCGCATTTTCAAGTCAGTCTCAGCAATGGCAAACCCATCTTCGGTTTCGCGCAATACCTCGAGCCGTTGGCGCCCCGAGTTGGATAGCGGTGCCTGATAAAGCAAAAGGCAGGTCGACGCTTCTTTTCCCCGCCCTACCCGACCGCGTAGCTGGTGTAGCTGCGCCAGACCAAAACTTTCGGCACGTTCAATTACGATGATGCTAGCGTTTGGGACATCGACGCCAACTTCAATGACCGTGGTCGCAACCAATACTTTGGTCTCCCCCCGTTGAAAGGCCTGCATCGCGGCGTCTTTTTCACTTGGGGGCATCTGCCCGTGAACCAAACCGACAATTCCTTCCCCCAACGCGGCGCGCAACCTTTTGAATCGCGATTCAGCGGCGATCAAATCACTGACTTCACTTTCCTCGACCAATGGGCATACCCAATAGGATTGGCGTCCCTGTGCCATCGCGGCGCGTAACCGTTCTATTACCTCGTCAATACGATCGGTGCTGACTAGCGCAGTGCGTATCGGTTGACGCCCCGGCGGCTTTTCATCCAACACAGATACGTCCATATCGCCATATTGTGCCAAAGCAAGCGAGCGGGGAATAGGCGTTGCCGTCATGACCAACACGTCGACATTCTGGCCTTTTTGCCCCAATTCAAGGCGTTGACGTACGCCAAAGCGGTGCTGTTCGTCGACGATAGCCAAGCGCAGACCTGCAAATGCGACGTCCGCTTGAAACACGGCATGGGTTCCGACCAGTATTTTGGTTTCCTGCGTCACCAAGGCTGCAAGCTTTACTTTGCGTTCCGCCCCTTTGTCGCGCCCGGTGAGTATGTCCAGCACGATCCCGGCGTGCAGCGCAAGCGGACGTAGCACCTCGAAATGTTGCCGCGCTAGTATTTCTGTCGGGGCCATCAAAACACCCTGCCCGCCGGCTTCGACTGCCGCCAGCAGCGCCATGAATGCCACCAAGGTCTTCCCCGCGCCCACATCGCCCTGCAAAAGACGGTTCATCCGATGAGCGCTCGCCATATCCTCAGTAATCTGTGCGATGGCGCGGGTTTGGGCGGCGGTCGGTTTATATGGTAAACTATCCAGAACGCGTTGGCGAAGCCGCGCGTCACCAATACTGCTTCGACCCTTCTTGCGCCGCTCCTTGGCGCGTGCCAACGCAAGGGTCAATTGATGTGCCATCAGCTCATCATAGGCCAAACGTTCGCGTGCCGGGGCGGTTGCAGCAAGATCAGCGTCGGATTGCGGCTGATGGGCCTGCATTACAGCGTCAGTAAAATCCGGCCACGTGGCTTTATTCTTTTGGCTTTGATCAATCCATTCCCCTAAATCAGGTACTCGGGTCAAGGTCGCACGGGTCGCTTTGTACATCACTTTCTGGGTGATACCGTTCGTAAGGGGATAGACCGGTTCATATACTGGAATATCGTTCGCGTTGTCTTCGGATACGATGAAATCCGGGTGTACCATTTGTGCCATATTATCAAACAGCTCGACACGGCCAGAGACGATCCTGCGCGACCCTTCGGGAAGCTGGCGCTTCCAATAATCTCCGCGGGCGTGGAAAAATACCAGCTGGAACGACGTAGCACTGTCTTCCACATGAATGCGGTATGCACCCCCCTTGGCAGCAGGCGGGCGGTGCGTGCCGATCGTGACTGCTACTGTCATCGCCGAGGGCAAAATAGCATCTTTGAGCGTTGGGAGAAGCCGCCGGTCCACTCCGGAATACGGCAATGTAAACAATAGGTCACGCGGTGCGACGACGCCTAGTGGCTCTAGATTGCGCGCTGTTTTAGGGCCGATCCCCTCAAGGGTCTCAAGGCCAGCAAATAACGGGAAAAGAGCTTCGGGGCGCCCCTTCATGTGTCGGAAATCAAGTTAAGCCAACCGTCTTCGTCCATGGTCATTATCCCCAGTGCGGAGGCTTTGCTGGCCTTTGACCCGGCACCGGGACCGGCGATCAAAATATCGGTCTTGGCACTAACTGATCCCGAAACTTTGGCCCCTAAACTTTCGGCGCGGGCTTTGGCTTCCGCTCGGGTCGTTTTCTCAAGCGTGCCGGTGAAAACGACGGTCTTGCCTGCCACGGGCGAATTACCGACATCGGGGGGCACCGCTGCTTCCACGTCAAGTTCAGCCACCAACCTGGCGATCGACGCGCGTTCGGCATCCTGGGCGAAGGTACTTACCAAAGATTGCGCCATGACCTTGCCAATACCATCAATGCTAATCAGATCATCCCATGCCGCACCAACCCCGTCCCGAGCTGCTTCTATGGACGCTTCAAACGCTGTCCACGTGCCATAGTGGTGTGCCAGAAGTTTGGATGCCGATTCTCCTACGTGACGAATACCCAAGGCGAACAACAATCGCGATAACGGGATTGTCCGTTTATTTTCTATCGCTTGAAATAGTTTGCTCGCCGATTTATCGCCCCAGCCCTCGCGGTTTTTAAGCTGTTGCATGCCGTTTCCGTATCTTGCTTCCAGGGTGAATATCTGTGCTGGCTCAGCGATCCAGCCATCGGCATAGAATTGCTCGACTTGTTTTACTCCCATTCCGTCGATGTCAAAAGCGGCACGTGAAACAAAATGCTTTAATTTTTCAACGGCTTGGGCGGGGCAGATTAAGCCGCCTGTACACCGTCGCACAGCGTCGCCCTCCTCGCGCAGCGCGAAACTGCAACATTCAGGGCAAGTCGTTGGGAAAATAAACGGCTTCGCATCGGAGGGGCGCTTTGAGAGGTCAACATCAGCAACCTTGGGAATTACGTCGCCTGCGCGGTACACTTGCACCCAATCACCGATGCGTATGTCTTTGCCATCGCGTATCACTCCACCCTTACTGTCGAACCCTTTGATATAATCCTCGTTATGCAAGGTCGCGTTCGATACAACCACGCCCCCCACCGTAACAGGTTTCAATTTTGCTACCGGGGAAAGTGCCCCGGTTCGGCCCACCTGAATGGTGATGTCGTCCAGTCGCGTCCAAGCGAGTTCTGCAGGAAATTTATGCGCGATAGCCCAACGTGGGGTGGTCGAGCGAAACCCGAGTCTAGCCTGAAGCGCAAGATCGTTAACCTTGTAAACGACGCCGTCAATATCATAGCCCAAAGTGGCGCGTTGTTGCTCAATCATTTGATAATGAGCAATCATAGCCTGTGGCGACACGCATATTGCAGTGAGAGAATTGGTTGAAAAACCCAATTTTTCCAACCGCTCAATCGCCTCCCACTGAGTGAGTGCCAAAGGTTCAGATAATGCCCCCCAAGCGTATGCAAAAAACTTTAACGGCCGGGCACGCGTAATCTGTGCATCTAGTTGTCGTAATGACCCCGCCGCCGCGTTGCGCGGGTTGGCAAAAACCTTACCCCCTTGCTCAAGCTGCCTTGCATTAAGTGCTTCAAAATCATCATGGCCCATATACACTTCGCCCCTCACCTCCAAAATTTCGGGGGCATCTGTCAGGCGGGCGGGAATCGAAGCGATCGTAAGCGCGTTTTCGGTAAGATTTTCCCCAATGGATCCATCCCCACGTGTAGCGGCATGCACAAGATTGCCGCGCTCGTATCGTAACGACAGCGACAACCCGTCGATCTTTGGTTCAGCAGTGTATGTCAGGTCATCAGTCGTGGCCAATCCAAGGTATTTTCTGATCCTGATGTCAAAGTCGGCGATGTCTTCGTCGTTGAAAGCGTTCGACAACGACAGCATTGCCACTTCATGTTTGACCTTTGAAAACCCGTCCGCAGGTGCACTGCCAATTTTGTCGCTCGGGCTGTCGTGACGCTTCAATGAAGGGAAACGCGCCTCGATATCACTGTTGCGTTTTTTAAGGCGATCGTATTCGGCATCCGAGATTTCCGGCGCGTCCTTGCCATGATAGGAATCATTTGCCTTAGCCAAAATATTTACAAGGGCTTCAAGCTCTTCTTCAGCCTGTGCGGAGCTTAGGTCTTGGATGGCGATTTCGCTTGTCACGTATTTGCCCCAGCATATCGTTTGTTCTGGGGTCTAAATACGCAGCGTTACCAAGCAGGTCTAGTAATATTGAGGCTAAACCCCCACAGCAAGCTTATGTGGGGCGGGTTGCATAGCAGGTTCTGGATCCCGCAAAACATAGCCGCGCCCCCATACGGTTTCTATGTAGTTATCGCCGCCGGTCGCTCTGCTCAGCTTTTTGCGCAGTTTGCAGATGAAAACGTCAATAATCTTGAGCTCAGGTTCGTCCATCCCCCCATAAAGGTGGTTAAGAAACATTTCTTTGGTCAGCGTGGTCCCTTTTCGCAGGCTTAGAAGCTCAAACATCTGGTATTCTTTTCCAGTCAGATGAACGAGCTTTTCATCAACCGTGACGACCTTGGCATCTAGGTTCACCGAAACTAACCCAGTATGAATGATAGACTGAGAATGGCCTTTGGAACGGCGGATAATCGCATGGATACGCGCGACCAGCTCTTCCCGGTGAAACGGCTTGGTAAGATAGTCATCGGCCCCAAACCCAAAGCCTTTTATCTTGTTTTCGGCATCGTCCGCGCCCGATAGTATCAGGATCGGCGTTTCAATTCGACTCAAGCGCAGCTGTCTCAGCACTTCATGGCCGTTCATATCGGGCAGATCCAGATCAAGCAGGATCAAATCATAGTCGTATAATTTCGCAAGATCGATTCCCTCTTCGCCCAAATCCGTAGCGTAGGTATTTAAGTTTGCATGTGTCAGCATCATTTCAATACTTTTCGAGGTGGTCGGGTCGTCTTCTACCAGCAGTACACGCATTCTGTCTCTCCGCTCAAATCAATTGGGTACAGCCTGTACCGTGAATAAAATATATTAATCACACGTTAATAATGAGTAATTTAATACACAAGCAACTTAAAGTTGTCTATATTTTTGAAGAGCTGTCGTGCGTAATGCAGTTTCACCGTGCTCGGACACGGCACGTACCCATTCCCCGAATTCGTCAGCGCTGATATGATAACGCTCTTGCGCATCCTGTTGGGTAATCAAATCATGCATAACTGCCCGTACCACGGCGGCCTTGCGTGATGCGACCCACCTGCTTGTGGATCGGGCCGGTAGGTCCGCACAACTAAACGTCGACCCATCCGGTAAGGTAACAAAACGCGGTCCGTCGACTTTTTTCAAATACACAAGTTTTCTCCCTTTTAGCTACTTGGGCTATATGGAAGTACCGGACTTAAAGACGTATGAAGCCCCCCCTTGAGAGTAGGTCGTATTTTCTGATATTATGCCTCAAACTTCCCGGAGAAATTATAATGCCGCTTGATCGCACTGTGCCGCTAAACTCACTGGGCTTTGCTAAAGCCCCGGCAGATACCCGAGTCGTCGTTGCCATGTCGGGTGGGGTCGATAGCTCGGTTGTCGCCGCCATGTTGGCAGAAGAAGGCTATGACGTGGTAGGTGTCACCTTGCAGCTTTATGATCACGGCGCGGCGCTGGCGCGAAAGGGTGCGTGCTGTGCCGGGATCGACATTCACGATGCACGTCGGGTGGCAGAAACGATGGGCTTTCCTCATTATGTGTTGGACTACGAAAATGTGTTCAAGGACGCGGTGATCGACGAATTCGCTGACAGTTACCTAGGTGGCGCGACCCCAGTACCGTGCATCCGGTGTAATGAGCGTGTAAAATTCAAGGATCTGCTGGAAACCGCAAAGGATCTGGAAGCGGATTGCATGGCGACCGGCCATTACATTCAACGCAAATTGGGTCCCGACGGGGCAGAATTGCATTGTGCTGCAGATGCCAATCGTGACCAAAGCTATTTTCTGTTTTCCACTACTGCCGATCAACTCGACTACCTTCGCTTTCCACTTGGTCATCTGCCTTCTAAAAATGACACCCGCGCTTTGGCCGCTAAATACGGGCTTAGCGTCGCCGATAAACCCGACAGTCAGGATATCTGCTTCGTGCCAAATGGCGATTACGCATCAGTTATTCGAAAGCTACGGCCTGAAGCGGCGCAACCTGGGGATATTGTCGATGCCCAAGGCCGTATACTTGCGCAGCATGAAGGCGTGATAAACTATACCATTGGCCAGAGACGGGGCTTGGGTATTGGCGGGCTTAGTGAACCACTTTACGTTGTGAGACTAGATGCAGACAACGCCCGGGTAGTAGTTGGGCCGAAATCCATGCTTGCCACGCGTACTGTGCCCATCCGCGAAATCAACTGGCTCGGAGAAGCGCCCCTGACCTCCAAAACCGAATGGCCCATCTCGGTAAGGGTGCGGTCCACGCGACCCCCGACCGACGCGATATTGCGTCCGTTATCCGATACATCCGCGACCGTAGAATTGCTGACCCCTGAAGAAGGGGTATCGCCTGGACAGGCCTGCGTCTTTTACGATCCTGACAGCTCTCGCATATTCGGGGGCGGCTGGATTCACAAAGGTTGAGCCTATTCCAAATGGGATTATATCCCGGGGAGTTTGAGGGGCAGCGCCCCTCATTTCTTTTTGGATAAACCTCTACTTTTTATTAGTTATTGGTCACAGGCGTTGCATGATCGCCCGCGCCGCCCTCAACGATGGTGCTTCGCCACCCTTACCCAACCTCAACATGGTCAGGGCCATAGCCGCTGTCTGCGCTTGCGGCTCCGCCATAACCTCACGCAGTCCGTTCGCGATTTTTTCGGCCACGCAATCGGGTCCTAAAAATTCGGGCACCACGCGCGCATCAGACACCAGATTGACCAAAGTAACTGTGTCTACCAACGCCATCGCCTTGATCACCCGAAAGCTCAGCCAATGCATCTTGTAAGCGATAACCATCGGCGTCGCTGATGCCGCAAGCTCAAGCGAAACGGTGCCCGACGCTGCCAACGCTACGTTTGCGGCTCGAAATGCCGCACGTTTCTGGCTTTGCGCCTGGTCGTATGAAACCGTTCGCGGGTCGAGAATAATAGGCCTTACTTTCCAATCTAGCGTCGCCGCAACCACCGCGTCTGCAACAGCCCCGGCAGCAGGAATGACGACGCGCAGATCACGATGTGCCCTCGCCAACAATGCAACGGATTCGCCGAAAACACCAGATAGCCGTGCCACCTCTGACCGACGCGATCCCGGTAAAACCAACGCAAGCGGCGCATCCCCGATCTCAAACTCTTGCCTGAAAGCAACGGCATCCGCTTCGGTCGCCACCGGCTCGGCTACTACAGGATGTCCGACGAAGTCACTTGCTATCCCGACCTCCCGCATTAAGGGGGGCTCAAAAGGAAATAGTGCTAATACATGGTCAATATAGCGTGCCATCTTTTTGGCTCGGCCTGGGCGCCATGCCCATACCGTCGGGGCAACATAATGCACGGTTCTGATCTTGGACCGGGCTTTGACGCGCTTTGCGACGCGGAGGCAAAAATCTGGGCTGTCGATGGTAATCATCACATCAGGGGCGGCGACAATGATGGCTTCGGCGGTCGCGTCAATACGTGCCATAAGAGACCGGTACTTGGGCAAAATCTCGGCGATCCCCATCACTGACAGTTCTGACATGTCAAATCGGCTTTCGAGCCCCTGTGCAGCCATGACACTGCCGCCAATTCCTTCGAATACGATGTCGGCGCGCAAAGTTTTAAAACTCGCCATCAGCGCGCCGCCCAACCGATCACCCGAAGGTTCACCCGCGATGATAAACACCTTCACGCGGCGCTCCGCGACCAAAGTACCAAGCCCAGTTCGTTCGCAAGCGCTATGCAGCGATCAGCTTCCAGTACAATAACCTGCCCGGCGACGATGATCACCCCGGCCAAACCCGCCTTATGAGCCGCCTTCAATGTCGAGGGTCCAATTGTCGGCATGTCGACAAGCTGGGTTTGCTGTGGTTTAGGCCCTTTGAACAGAATGGCCTTACTGCCGCGCGCGCGCGCAGGCAAAGTTGCCAACAGATGGTCCGTACCGCCAATGGTCTCGATGCCCATCACCTGAGTCTGGCCCACGACACAGCATTGCCCCACATCCAGAGACGCTAGAGTGTGGCAAACATCGGCCGCACGTTTCGCGTCAGCTGACATCTGCTCATCGGGTTGGCGACGACTCAACACACCTGGCTCGGCCATCAGGCCCGGAGCGATATCTTGCGCAGCAACCACTTCGAACCCGGCATGTTCAAAGATCTCCACCAAGGTTCGCAACGCTCCGTCATCTCCCGCGGCAAGAGCCTTTTGAAACAAAGGGACTAGATACAGAGTATCAGCGTCCAACGCCGCAGGGTCAAAGCTGGGCCGAGCAACGGTTCCGCAGAAGCTCACTTGCGACACACCGCGCGCTTGGAGCATGTTGAGCAACGTCCCGAGTGTTTCCAAACGGAACGTCATATCCGCACGGATCCCTTCAAGAACCACCCCCTCGTATCCGCAGATCAGTGGAAAGGTTTCTTGCGCCTCGGCGACACGACGGGGCAGTCCGCCACCCCCGGCGATCAGAGCCAGCATCAGCCCGGCGTCAGAAAATGACGGCCCGTATCGGCCATCACGAAATCAACGATTTCGCGTACATAGTCGCTGCCGGTTTCATCGCCCAAACGTTGCGCCCTGTCGTGAAATGTCCCCTCGCCCTGTGCCAGCATCTGGAACGCGGCACGCAAAGCTGTGATATCGCTCCGTGCAACCCCCCGGCGCTTAAGCCCGACAAGGTTGAGCCCGTCCAGAACGCCGCGCGGTGCCTGCACCAAGCCGTAAGGGATCACATCATTGGTCACCATGGTAACCGCCCCTATGATCGCGCCGCGACCGATCCGAACAAACTGGTGAATTCCTGCCAGCCCCCCGATAATGACATCGTCGTCGATGATACAGTGACCCGCCACTGCGGCACTGTTCACCACAATAACCCGGTTGCCCAGAATGGCGTCATGGGCGATGTGACATCCGGCCATGAACAACCCGTCATCCCCAATCTTGGTGACCCCGCCACCGCCTTCGGTGCCACAGTTCATCGTGACATGTTCGCGAATGCGGTTGCGTTTGCCGATCACCAGACGACTGAACTCGCCTTTGAATTTCAAATCCTGAGGAATCTCTCCGATTACCGCAAAAGAAAAGATGACAGTGCCTTCGCCGACTTCGGTTTGCCCGGTGATGACTGTGTGCGATTTGATGACTACGTCGGCGTGAAGAACCACCTGCGATCCGATGACGCAAAATGGCCCGACAATCGCCGACGGGGCAATACGTGCCCCATCTTCGATCACCGCACTGGGATGGATATTGGCCATCAGGACAAATCCATCATCGCGGTAAATTCAACCTCTGCTGCCATCTCACCCTCTACTGAGGCGACACCACCGAATTTCCAGACCTTGCCACCTGCCTTACCCCGCAGGGTCGAAACTTCCATCCGCAGGACATCACCAGGAACGACTTTACGGCGGAATTTACACTTATCGATCGCCATAAAGTAAACTTTCATTTCCTTATCTGCCATCTCGAGAGTTACCCCGACCATGACGGCAGCCGTTTGTGCCATGGCTTCGATGATCGTGACCCCGGGCATGATTGGCATGCCGGGGAAGTGCCCCTGAAAATGTGGCTCGTTCATGGTGACATTTTTAATGCCTACAGCGCTTTGGGTTCCATCGATATCAACGACCTTATCAACCAGCAAAAACGGGTAGCGATGCGGAATGATCCGCTGGATCATTTGAATGTCGGCACTTGGCAGGGGGTCGGTCATAACATGTCCTGTCTGTTAAAAAGCTTTGATATGGCTACCTATTTCGACCACAAAGCGCAACAGCGACGCTAGTTCTTGCCACTGCCCAGCGTTGCGTCCAGACGCTTTATCGCCTCGTCTGTGATGTCAATTGCATTGGCACTGACAAAGACGGACAATCGTTCAAGGATTACCGCAGCACCTGCATCTTGCATCAATTCTTCCAATACAGGACCAGCAGCGTTAAGAAACAAGGAACGTTCTTGATCGACCATTTGGCTAAGAGAACGACCTTTGGCGGCTTGTGCTGCCCGGGTTTTCTGAACCTTCTGGTCAAAGGCATCTGCAAGATCGCGAAATGCCGTTGTGTCCAACGTACTGCGTTGATCTGTAAGGCGTCTTTCTTCATCCTCAAGTTCAGCTTCGATCTTTCGATTTTCAGCCGCCAAAACTGAGCTTTGAACTTCCACGTCGCGCGCAACCCGTAAGCCAAAGGCGCTTTCGTTGAAAATTCGGTCGGAATCAATGGTGAGTATCGGGCTATGAACGTTCAGCCGATTTTTCTGAATAGGTAAATCTTGCTGTGCCTGACCCGGAATTGCCCATACAGACAAAACCGGGACTAGAAACACAACTAGAGAAATCCAGCGCATCAGCGATTAAAAAGTAGTTCTGAGCCTGACTTCGAACTTTTGTTCTTGGTCATAGGTTTCTTTTTTCAACGCTTTGGACACGTTGAACTGAAGCGGGCCAACCGGCGTATTCCAAAATAGCGAAACACCGATGACGTGGCGGAACGATCCGGACTCACCAACAATGGTACCGCCATTATAATTCACGTTGTTGAGGTTCCAAAGATTCCCGACGTCATAAAACACGCCGCCGTTGATGCCATACTCTTCCGGCAGACCAAGAGGAAATTCGGCTTCGAAACGTGCTACAACATACATGTTGCCACCCAGCGGATCGTTGAACCCCGCCGTTTGGTCCCGCGGTCCAATGCCGCCAGGATCAAACCCGCGCATGATCGTAGGGCCAAGGATGAAGCGGTCGGCAACCCGGTTATTGCCGCTGCCCCAAGACAATGCGCCGCCTTCGAGCGTCGCACGCAAGGTAACTTCTTCGTTGTATATGCTTTTCTCGCCAATAACCTTCGCGGTAGTCTTGATATATTTGGAATCTCCGCCAACGCCGGCAAAATCCTGCCCGAATTCGAACTGCACACCTGCGGTCGGGTCAAGCCCGCGAAGTCGGGTATCATAGGTATAGTTATACCCCAGTGCTGACGCGACCTGCGACCCTGCGGCGATGTCATCCGCGACGACCGGACCGTTCGCGATGACGGACCGGGCGATCATTTCAAGGCCATCATAGGTATAGCTTAACGCGAGGCGACCATTTTCACTGACAGGGAACGACAGCGTGGGCTTGATAACTGCCCGCTTGGTGTCGAAGCTGCTATAAGTTGAACTGGTACTCGCGTAGTTAAGATTCAGGCCAAAGGTCACGTCGCGGCCCAGAAGGCTCGGTTCAATAAAGCTGAACCCATAGCGTTTTGCAGAGGTCGCAGTGCTGACCGTAAGGTTTAGCTTTTGTCCGCGCCCAAGAAAGTTTTGCTCTGAAAAGCTGATCGCAACCCCGACCCCGTCATTAACCGAATAGGACCCACCGAAGTTCAGTGCTCCTGTGGGTTTTTCTTCAACGTTGACATCAACGACAACCTGCTCGGGGGATGATCCCTCGCGTGCGTTAACATCTGCAGATTCGAAATAGCCTAACGCGCGAATGCGCTCTGCGCTCTCGCGAATTTCGCGTGGGTTGAACGGGTCACCCTCCACGCTGTCAAATTGGCGACGAATCACGCGGTCAAGCGTCGTGGTGTTACCTTCGATATCAATGCGTTCAACAAAGATGCGGGGGCCACGTGTGATACGGTATTCGACATCAAGCGTCTGATCACGGTCGTTGCGCGTCACCACAGGTTCAACGCGCAAGAAATCGATACCGTCACGGATGGCCTGTCGTTCCATACGCGCAATATCGGTCTCGACGGAAGCTGGTGTATATACGCCGCCCGGCTTTGTTTTGATAACCTGACGATAGGCCTCGGGGTCGACACCATCGATGGTTGACGACACGGTCAACTCTCCGAACTTGAACTGTTGACCCTCTTGGATGTTGAACTGGACGAAATAGCCATCGCGTTCTTGTGTAAGCTGAGCGTTTGCGGCTGAAATCCGCATATCCACATAGCCGCGTGACAAATAGAAATCACGCAGCAACCTTTGGTCGGCTTCTGCACGCGGCTCTACATAGGTATCACGTTTGACAAGGCGGCGGAACAATCCTGCTTGTTTCGTGCCTAATACGCGGCGCAGGCGACGGTCCGAGTAAACCCTGTTGCCTATAAAGCTGATCCGCTCAACTTCAACATTGTCGCCTTCGAATATTTCAAAAACAAGATCAACACGGTTCTGGCTACGTTTGATAATCTTGGGCTGCACTCGCGCTGCAATCCGGCCTTCGTTGTTATAGGCTTCAGCAATGGCATTGGCGTCGGTTTCAGCTTGGCTTGGATTGAACACACGACGTTCATCGGATGAAATCATTTTTGCCAGCACTTCGTCCTTGATGCGGGCGTTGCCTTCGAAACTGATCCGGTTGATGGTGGGGAATTCCACAACAGTGATAACTAGAGTATTCCCACGCGGTTCGATCGCGACTGATTCAAATAAGCCCGAAGCCTGGAGCTTTTGATAGGCATCGTTAAGTTGACCACCGCTAATGGCACGGCCACGGACGATTCCTGCACGGCTTAGAATGGCGCTGTCGCCGACCCGTTCGTTGCCCTCGATCTGCACAGTGTTGAACTGATAGCTTTGCGCCTGAGCCTCTTGGCCAGGCACCATCCAAGCTACTGACAGCATTGCACAAAAAGATGCATTTCGCAGCGTGCTAGAGAAAGGTGTTTTCTTCACCGTATCGGTGGGTTTGTTCCACCTGTTATTCTGCGCCATATACCCTACCCGCTTTGATGTATTATCTTTTGTCCTGACTAGACAGATTAACTGCCTTTGTCAAAACCCAGAGACCATCAAACGACGCTATATAAAGTATTAGGCACCGATATTTATCACCATTAGGTACGTTAATACCGAATTGTGGGAATTAAACCTGCCCCAACCATGCGCCAAGAGCCAGAGCAGCAGCCATGGTACCCAGATACAAGGCGCGGTCCCAGTTCAAATCGACCAAAAGGCTGAGGCCTCGATAACTTGTTTTTATAGTCTGCATCTTCTTACCCTCTCCTTCATGCGTTAAGTCTAACGCGTGAATATGGCAGGGTTTGGACGAATTGCGGCGAAAT
>DRFG01000085.1 GCA_011050655.1 Roseobacter sp. | reverse complement strand
TCACAATGTGGTTCGCTCTGCTCCTCAGGCGATGCAGCCGTAACGCTCAATCCCCATAGCTCCGAGATCCGCCCGCGCTTTCCTCCTTGTCAGATTTGTCGCCGCTGCAGCTCACGCTGACAGCAGCCACAAACCTTAGACAAAGGGTGCATTCGCTGCGGCTGCCCGAAGGACTGCTTTCCGCGAATGCCAAAACAGTCGTTATTAGATCTATTGAGAAATGATCGCGGACCAATCGGCAAACCACGACCGAAGAAGCGCAGCAAGCCACCAAGATAACCAGAGTGCTGCGAGCTGGAGCACAAGACCGAATGCAACGATTCTTCGGAAAGTGACGTTCTTCCCGCGCCATGCAATCAAGAGGCGAGCAATGGTATTTGCGCTCAGCGCAGCAGCCAGCGGCAGCGCTCCATCAACGGCCGAGATTTGCCCTGCGGCTACAAGCGAAGCAAGTGCGACAGTTGCGGAATTTGTGCTAACCAGTCCGGCAAGTGCGACAGTCGCGAGCACTGCTGTATTCCCGAACACATCATTGAGCGTCGCAGAGGTTAGCATGACAACCGCAACGATGAGCGCGAAACCGGCTGCTGCTTTGATCGAGAAGACCTGCGAGGGCAGTTCCAGCACTGCTGGCTCTACTTTTCGGCGCAAGGCTAGAAAGAAAATCGCAGCACCGTGAAGTGCGGCTGCGACACCCGCACCAAACAACAAAGGAAGACCCATTGTAAACATGGCAGGGCTCAGTGCCAGCAAGATAATTCCGATCTGGATAAGTGACGATACCGATGAAAGCGTCGCCCCCGCAGCGGCGCTTCGGGCGTCCTCCGGCTTTTCGGTGGCGCGTTGACCAAGTGCTACAATTGTCGATGTGCTTGACACGAAGCCGGACAGGAACCCGCTGATCGGCAAGCCGAGGCGCGCCCCGATGACGCGTGTTGCAATGTGACCCGCTGCGCCAATCAGCATAATGACGACAACGATGATGAAAAGGTTGCGTGGATTGAGTGCACCGCCGGGACCGATCTCTAGGCTGGGCAGGATTGGGAGGATCACTAGGATCGACACACCAAGGATGAGACCGTCCCGCAGCTCAGCGGCCGTCAGAATCGAGCGGCTGAATCCCTGCAACATCTCACGCGCTGCAAGCAATGACGCGATGACCACAGCAGCACCTGCCGCAAGCATTGTCTTTTCCGTTGCGAAGCCCCCGAGAAGTACGACAGAAACGAGCGCCAGACTGGTCGTAAGGCCAATATTCGGGTCAGATTGTTGGGCAACCGATACGATCCGAATGATCGCAACAGTAGCTACAGCGACCATCAGCAGGGGAACACCACCCGTCATCATACTGATTGCGCCAATAAGTGATGCCAAAGCGAAAGTCCGAACACCTGTCGATGCACCCTCGCTTGGTTTGTGAGTGCTGCGTTCACGTTCAATGCCGATCAGGAGCCCAATTCCGAGGGCTTCGATCAATACATAGAATGCCTCCGGATCTGTTTCCATCAAAGAACCCTGACTGTCGGTTTCCTGCGTCGCAGCACGAACCAACAGGCTTGAACTGAACGATCTATTTTGTTACATGTAACAAGAAAGGAACTGCTATGCCAACCCCTGTTTCTCAACGTGTCAAGAAGCGCCGCGATGTCTTGCGAGCCGCCGGTCTGCGTCCTGTTCAAATCTGGGTGCCAGATACCCGCCGCCCCGGTTTCGAAACCGAGTGTCGCCGTCAGGCGGCGCTTGTAGCCCAAGCAGATCGCGCCGACGTCGGCTTGAACGGCTTCATAGATGCCGCCTTGATTGATATGGACGGATGGGATTGAGACGCGGTGAATTGGTGACGGTCGCCCTTCAAGGCGACCACGGAAAGCCGCATCCCGCGCTTGTGATTCAGTCCGACCGGTTTCCGGACACGGCCACCACGACCATCCTTATGGTGACGTCCACGCTCGTCAATGCGCCGCTGATCCGGCTGACGGTTGAGCCCGCGTCGGAAAATGGATTGCGCGCCACGTCGCAAATCATGATCGACAAAGCCATGACTGTCCGAACGGACAAACTTCGGGAGGCTTTCGGCCAGCTCGATGATACCGTTATGCTCGAAGTAAATCGGGCGCTGGCGCTGTTTCTGGGTGTGACGGGGTAATGGGAGAGATAGCGCCCGACCGCCCCTATATTGCGGTAAAGGCGCGGGCAACGGAGACGACCAAGATGGACACCGATGGTGCTTATCGTCGAAATGGGACCGAGTAGCGATGCAGCAATAGAGGCAACGAAGCCATTCCTGAGGTCAGGGGAATGAGAAATCCCGTCTCATCGAGTTGACCTGAGAGCATTTGCTTGGGGTTTTACACGATAGACGGTCTTGACGAGCACAGCACCCATATTCGGAGTGGGATCAGTGAGAATGACAATCCTCAGGCCGTCGCGTTCTCTCCATACGACACCTATCCCGTCCTGACCATCTGGCCGGACTGGATTGAGAAGTACTCTTTCAAAATTCTCCTGAGTTATACCGTCGTCAGCCATACGTGCCTGAGCATGGCGGCTAACGGCAACATTGCCCAAACCTTTGACGTCCGCATAGTAGTGTTTCATCGACCTCCTGCGCTTTCCGGCTGCCCCGCTCGAAGGCCCAATGCGCCTTCGAGCAAAGCCCGTTTTCATTGATGGATCATCGTCAGATGCCCGCCGAACCGATTGGCCAGTTCGCCGATCGTCTCCGCGCCCTTCAGTGCTTCCAACGCAATCTTGGCCTTGAGCGCCGGATGATGTTGCTTCCGTTTCGACCTCTTCAATTTCTTTCGCGTTGAAGATTGGTAGACCACAAATCGCAGCTTACGTCAGCGTCCCGTTTCCGGTGAGTAGCTGAGAAGACGCCTCTATTGTGAAACGACGCGCATCAGTTGTCTTCACTTTCCTCTTCGGTTGCATCGTCTTCCTCGTCGTCAGTTTCCTGATCCTCGTCGGTATCCGACCCTTCGATTGCAGCAGGCTCACTAATGGAACCATCTGCGTTGTCATCGCCTGTAAGGAAAAACCATCCGCCGAGCACGATGATGGCCACGGCTCCGACGATGATCCAGATTTTGTTATTTCCCAATTGCCACACTCCTCGTAGCTAAACCCATCAAGTGTAAAAAATAGCGCACTACGCCGCCTCTTTTTGGAAGCAGTTTACGTATGCGGTTAGTCGAAAAACTCCGAGAAGATCGATTTTTTCCTTCTCCGCTTGTCGTACCTCTCGTCGTAGCGATCATCGTCATCCCGACCACGGCGATGGTCATCATCACCTTTCAACAAGGCTGATGCCATTCCCATGAGACCGCCGCCGTCTCCACGCCGGTCAGGGCTGTTTCGGGTATCCATATCCCGCGGTGGCGGTACTGGTGCGGTGGAGCGCTCGATGATCTTGTCGAGTTCGCCCCGATCAAGCCAGACGCCCCGACATGACTGGCAGTAGTCGATTTCTACGCCGCTTCGGTCCGACATCGACAGGCCGGTATGGCAGACGGGGCACAACATGGCCGAGACAGTTTCTTGAGTTCGCATGATGGTTTATCCTTCCTGCCGCTGGCCGAACAAGCTCAGCAGCATTTGAAACAGGTTGATGAGATTGAGATAAAGGGAGAGCGCCCCCATTATCTGAAGTTTGCCGAGGTTTGCTTGGGTAGCGACGCCACCTTGCTCACAATGTGCCAGGTACTCGTTCCGCAGGCGTTGCATGTCCGATGCTGTGAGGCCGGTAAAGACAATCACCCCGATCACAGAGACGGCCATTGCCAGTGCACCCGATGCTAGGAACAGGTTGACGATAGAGGCACCGATGACGCCGATCAGGCCGATCATCAGGAAACTGCCCCACCCGGACAGATCGCGTTTCGTCGTGTAGCCCCACAGCGCCATTGTCAGAAAAATGATGGACGCGCTCAGGAATGCCTGAACGATGCTTGTGCCTGTGAAAACCAGCAGCGCGCTGGCGAGCGACACGCCCATGAGGGCCGCGAATCCCCAGAAGAGACCTTGCAGAGCACCTACGGAAAGTCGCTCAAAACGGAAAGACGCGAACATCACCAACGCCAGTGGCGCGAAGATTGCGACCCACTTGAGAGGTGTTCCAAAGATGAGCGCCGTGACAGGCGCAACATTTGCCACAGCAAAGGCCACCAGTGCCGATAGCACCAGCCCGCCGCCCATATAGGCAAATACGCCTGTCAGGTACTTGCGCAATCCGACATCGTACTGAAGCCCTTCGGGAGATACATAGTCGCGTGGTTGAACAGTTTTTTCCATCAATAACTCCTTCGGTGTGATCCCAAAGGATAGCGGCTTTCTGATGCTTGGATGACAAGCATCGGTGGGTCCACTCCCCTTCGGGGGAGCGATCCGACATCACGGCAGATGTATCTGATACATCATCCGTCAGAGGGGCCCGGCTCGCACACTTGAAGTGGTTGTAGCCCAGATCATTTTCAATAGCTCTTGCGCCTCGTTCGGCAGATATTTGCGCACTTTCCCTAGGATGACACTGCGCTGTCATATGACGTGGGTTACCAACCAAAGAGGCCCCAGATAAAGAGCAAGCCCGAGCAAGATAAACAGCCCGTCGCGGGCCAACATACCAAACGCGAGAAGAGCAACGGCACCCCCGACCAACGAGGATGAAAACGGGACGAATTCCAGAAATGGCATGATGAGGCCGGACAAAACACACAGAGTTTGGGGGATGAAGATCAGCGGACGATGCACAAAGGCCGTCAGTCTGGCGTATGTATGCGCATCCAGCCACGCCATCGCAGGGCGAAGCCGTATGAACACAGACCGTACGCGGGCACCATTTGTTTTGCGCCTTAAAAGCCACCTTGGCAGCCAGAGCCGGTCACGGCGCAACAGCATCTGCACAGACACCAGAAAGATGAGCATTCCCATCATAGCTGAAAACAGAGGGATGCCGCTGAGCGGCGTGGCGACGGCAATCGCCGGGATCAGCAAAACGGGTGTAAAGCTGGCATGGCCGACTGCCTGCACCAAATCATCAACACCGACTTGTTCGCGATCCGTCGCCGCAACGATGCGGTCCACGATCCCGACCAAGACTGCCGTTTGTTCTGACACGATTTTTCCTTGTAGAGAGTTTCCAATGTGCAATCGACAAATCTGTTCGTGCGGGTTTTCACTCTGCACGACATTCTGATCGGCACATCGGTAGGTGATTATGAGCATGCACTGGCTATGAGGTCGCTCCGGTCGAGAAAAGGAAGACCATATAGGCGGCATAGGCTGTCAACATGAGCACACCCCACGTCCGCCCGATCGAGCGGGTTGCGAACAAAAGCCCCAGCAAAAGCAGACTTGCCGCGACCATGATGGGGGTATCAATCTCGCGGAACCGTGCGGCCACATCCATCGGCTGGATCACAACCGTGATGCCAAGGATGGCGAGGATATTGAATATGTTGGACCCGATCACGTTACCCAGAACGACGTCGGACTGCCGTTTGATCGCAGCCACGACAGCTGTGGCAAGCTCTGGCAGAGATGTCCCGATTGCAACCAGCGACAATCCGATCACAGCATCCGAGACGCCGTAGGCGCGTGCAATCGAAACCGAGCCCTGAACCAACAAGTCAGCCCCGAACACAAGGGCCGCGATACCAGCGACCACGAAAAGCGGAGCCTGCCAAGGGCGGGTTATCGGGATATCTTCGAATGCTTCGGCCTCATGCGCGAAGGTTTGGGATTGCCGGTTTCGCCGTTCCAGCCAGTACGTCGAGACCAGATAGGCCGCGAGAACCGCGAGCATTACGGTCCCGTGCAAGCGGCTGATCACGTCTGCCTGAACAAGCCCTAGAGTGGCCAAAGCCACAAGCGTGGCAACAAACGCTTCACGCAACGCGCCACGATCCCAACCCGTGACCGGCGTGATTGCAGCAGCTATACCAATAATGAGCAGTATGTTCGCGATGTTCGATCCAACCACATTGCCAAGGGCAATTTCCGGAGCGCCATCCAATGCGGCATTGACCGAAACCAGAAGCTCGGGCGTCGAGGTTCCAAAGCCGACGATCACCAGTCCGATCAGAAGTTTAGATATGCCAAAACGCTCGGCGATGGCTACGGCACCACGCACAAGTCCCTCACCCCCCACAAACAAAAGAACAAGGCCCACCGCGACAAGAAGAAGATCGTATCCCATTTTTTATTCCAGATTGAGTGCCAAAGGATTGGCGATAATGTGAGGTGCAGACGTGGCTGGTGGTTTTATCAGCCGGAGTTAGTGCAGAGGCCGATAGGCCCGCCACGCGGATGGGCAGATTATGATCAATTACATTCAGTGCTATCGGTTGTGTCATCTGGAAGCTGCGTATTGCACGAAATCCCGCGTCCAATGTCAGTGTCTTCCAGAATGGCCGCGTCGAAAACAGCCGCTTTAAGGATGGTATTCTCGAACGACACATTGATAAGCCGCGCGCCGACGAAGCTCGCCCCTGTCAAATTGGCCGATGCGAAAGAGACATTTTCAAGTGTTGCGTCATCAAAGAGTGCGATGTTGAGGTTTGCCCCCGAGAAATCGACGTCGCGAATTGTGGATTCCGAAAGGTCGACACCGGTCAACCGGCGACCTGACAGGTCCAGCCCCTCGACGACGCAGCCACTACACCGTCCAAGCATGCGCAACTGCTCGGGTTCGGCGACGTCTTGTGCTATTGCCGCACTTGAAAGCAGTAGCCCGAGGCCAACAAGGAAGCCTAAGCCTGCGGAGGGTGTCGTATGCCGGTCCAATGAAGTGGTCCTTTTTGGAGTGCCCTCGAGCTTGCGATAAGCGCCCCAGTTGAACCCGTGTTTCTGATGTAGACAATTAGCCGAAGTGTAGCTTCCTGTTGGATAATCATTTTCTTCGCGTTCCAGCGTATCCCGATAGTGCTGATATTTTACAGTCGACTGAATGCTGCATTATTTGGGCGCTTTCATAAAAGACATCTAATTTCAGGCATGTAAGCAGCGGCAAGTCGTTTACAATAGCGGTCCTGTTGGCAGATTATGAGGGAGAGCTACCTCAAGCGCTAAAGCGCCAATAGGCGACTTCAGTTGCCTTATCACATTGTCTTATCCTCTACGGCTGACCAGTAATTTGTCGATCCGTCTTCCATCCAGATCAACAACCTCGATGGTCATACTTTCGAACGCGACCTGTTCGCCCAGTGCAGGCAGATGGCCTGTCTGTTCCAGAACAAGGCCAGCGACAGTTTCAAAGTCGCGGTCGGGATCAATTTCTATCGAGAAGTGCTCCGCAAACTCGTCCACAGGCATCCAGCCCGCGACAAGGTACGACCCATCCGCCCGCTTGACCATCTTGGGCTCGTCCTCGCCTTCATCGGGAAATTCTCCTGCAATGGCTTCGAGAATGTTCATCGGAGTGACGATCCCGACGAAATGTCCGAATTCATCGTAGACTAGCACCATATGGGCCGGTGCGTTGCGCAGGCGGTCAATGACGAGCAACGCGCTTTGCCCTTCCTGAACAATTGGTGCCCCGCGCAATAAGGCACGCAGACTCAAGGGGCCATCATTCAAAACGGGACCAAGAAGATCACGCGTCGTCAATACCCCGATGATATTGTCGATATCCCCCTCCCAGACCGGCAATCGGGAACGGCTAACATCTTTCAAGTCCTGCAGAATTTGTGACTTTGAGTCACAAATTTCCAAGGTTTCCACTTCCAGCCGGGGTGTCATCAGGCCACGCGCGGTCCGGTCCGCGATGCGCATAACACCCGCAATCATCTGACTTTCGGCGGGGTTCATCACGCCTGCGCTTTCGGCCTCTGCGATGATAAGGCGGACTTCGTCATCGCTGACTGTTGCGGATTGCTTGCCCGATTGGCCCAGAAGGGTCAGGATGACCTTGCCAGATCGGTCAAGCAACCAGATCAACGGGGCTGCCACCCGTGCGACAGCATGCATCATGGGGGCCATACGTGCCGCGACCTGCTCCGGCGCGCGCAGTGCAATCTGCTTGGGGACGAGTTCACCGACGATCAAAGAAAGGTAAGTGATCGCTATGACCACGGTCCCGACCCCTATTGGTTGCGCCCAAGCGGTAGGCATGCCCACCTCTGCCAGTGTTGCTGACAGACGTGCGCCCAGCGTGGCACCCGAAAAGGCACCGGCCAAAACGCCCACCAGAGTAATACCGATCTGAACGCTTGACAGAAACTTGCCGGGATCTGCTGCAAGCCTGATCGCCGTTGCTGCACCTTTGCTGCCTTTGTCCGCCAGTAATTTCAGCCGTGCAGGCCGGGCCGAGACGATGGCCAGTTCGGACATTGCAAGAAGACCGTTAATCAGCGTCAACAGAACGACGATAGTGATTTCGAAATACATTTTTTCCAACTTTTGCCGGTGCTGCGGCTGATTATTTGATGTGTGGTTTGGCAGGGAGGAGGGTGTAATTACGCCGTCCGCTAAATAAAACAGGATCAGTTACGAAAAACCCGCAGAAGGCTCGCACCGGCGTCCCAAAGATCAAAAGCCCTGGCGTAGTAGTGTTCGCGCGCCACGAAAGGCTTCTCGCCAGCGCCGTCAAGTTCCACTTCGATGGTGTCAATCAGGCGCAAAAGACGGCGACGGTGTATGCCCAGACGGCTTTGAACAGGGTCTGCAAGAATGCCCACAAACGCCGCAAAGATCGATCCAAGCATAACAAGCACCGCAAGCGTGGCTACCACCAGCCAGGGCGACGTATCGGTTGCAAAGACACCATACCAAGCACCGCCGATTGTTTGCCCAAGCGGAAAATTGGCAATTGCTGTGGTATGTGCCATCGCTTCTGCAACACCCGGTGCCATCGATATCATCCCTGGTGTCAATGCCTGAAAGACGACGGCCCCTGTCAGGAGCGTAAACAGTACGGTTGTAATCTCGGACACAGCAGATCGCGTCCCTGCATATTCTGACACCGCGCCCAGCACGCGATGGCTCAGGGCTCGTGCATCATCTGCATTTTCGCACCGACGAAGTGTTTCGCGGAATTGAGGTGCAGCAAGGACAGCATGTTCCAGTGTCGTTTGATCGAAAGCGGTTTTACCAGCAGTGACCGGCAGACCAAGCAGGTCGGCGATGATGCAGGTTTCGACCCTTCTCGCGACTGACGTGCGTAATAAAATACGACGACGGGCCAGCCAAGCCCCCCCACGACGCAACCCGAGGCGATTGCAGAGATAAGCGACGATGCGGGTCAGCACGAAAACCGGCGACAAAATAATATTCACTGGAGCCCGAAAAATATCCCAGCCCAGTGCATTGCGATGAAGGCGTAGAGTTCCCCTCCAGCTGAAATGCTCAGCCACGAAAGGGTCAACGGCGTGCCGGAGTGTCTGGATGTAATCTGGTAAGTCGAGCGTCTCAGGTGTTCTGGGTGCGGCCTCAGTCGGCGATGATGTGATCATGATGGTGACACACCATCTCCTTTTTATCTAATATAGAGCGCTGTTAACTCTGTCATTTAAGATGTGTCACGCTCATATGATTGCAAGTATACCGATAGCCTGATCTCCACAGATTTTTTGTATCAGGCGCTTTCTTGCCGTCTCAGTACAGAATTGGAATACGTCTTCAGCTCAACTTGAAACCATTTCGTTTTCCAGCAAACACTGAGCGTGAACTTCAGGCGTACGATGGCCTATTTTTCTTCCAGCACTTCCCCGAGTAGAAGGAACGGGTCAATTCCGCGTTGTTCGGCGCTTGCGCGCACCGCGTTCTGCAAAACGGCGCTTTGCGCCAGCATTTGCCGAAAGCGGGCAACATCCAACACTAGCAGCGTGGAGGGCGCGATGGCCCGGACTTCTGCACGACGGGCATTTCTTGTCAAAGCGGCGACTTGTCCAAACATATCTCCCCTGCCCAAACGCCACGATTGCCCCAAACTTTCAAGCTCAACAGCGCCCGAGGCGATGAAGTAGACGTTCTTCACCTCGTTATTCTTATGAACAATGACATTGCCTGCGTTGACGTATTGGGTACGCAATGCCCGACCCAGTTTTCTGAGGGCGGCTTCATCGAGGTCAGCAAACAGGGGAAACAGCTTGATGAGCTCTTTCCGCTTCAACGCGATATCAAGTGTCGGCCGCCCCTCTGCGGCTGTTCGCCGTACCGCGAGGCCTTGCATCAAGGTTGCATAAACCTCAGCTCCGATTAGGCCGTCTTCTCGCATGGCTGCATATTCCCGCTCTTCCAGTCGAAGCGACGTGCGCCGGATGAAACGCCGTTCCAGTTCCTCGGCATAGCCCGGATACTGCAATCTCAGGCCCTCCAGCGCTGTTTCAACTGTTTCGATCCGCCGCGCGAGGAGTTCGTGAAGGAGGTCTGCCACACGTCTGCCGTGAATGCGACGAATGCGTCCGTCGATGAATGCATCCAGATCGCGCATGATCAGCCTTTGCGACAGCAACAGCTCGAAGCGATCAGACGTCATGCGTACCAAAGGCGCAGAAAGGCCCAATCTGTTGTGCAACGCCACAACCGTCCTGAACGCGCGACCATAGGCAACCGACCGGCGGGCGGCCTGCTGATATCCGCTGCGCCCGCC
>DRFG01000084.1 GCA_011050655.1 Roseobacter sp. | reverse complement strand
ATCTGGTAATTGCCGACGACCCTATGGCGCGACAATACGCAGTAGATAAGGCCGTGGATAATGCCCAAAAGGCGTCCGGGAGATCCACAGGCGGACGGGGTGGAATGCGAGGGGGTAAGTCCCGATACGGTGGGAAAAGACGCTAGACCTAGTCTTCGACCTCCTCGGGCAATCCATCGTGTTTGGTGGATGCTAGATCGTCAAGTTCGTCTTCCGTCATGCTGTCATACATGTCCTTGGACGCCCCTTGAAGATCTTTGACCCTTGTTTCGCCACGCTTCGCGGAAAGTGCCGCACCAGCGGCGCGTTGCTGAGCTTTTGATTGGGCTTTCATATCAAGTTCCTTTCGCCTCGGAAGAGTTACGCATGTTTAACCAGAGCATCGCGCTTTCAGTTCCCACGGCCCATACCGATGGGCCGTAGGAACTATATTTTTCTCACGTTGCCGTCGGAACTTGTATAATAATACTTGTCATCCCACCTGTGGATCCAGCGCCTAATCGGAGGATTTCAAATGCGCCTGTTCACCGCCACCGCCCTCACTCTCGCCGTCTTTTCCACATCTGCTATCGCAGACCAAACAACCGGGACAATCGTCGCATACGACCGGTTGGCAAATATCATTGTGTTCAAGGATAAATCAGTTTGGGCACTAGACGCGAAAACCCTTGTACCCTCGGACTTGCAGGCGGGGGATGCTGTCACCCTCACTTTTACCTCTGATGGTGATAACGGGGCAAAGCCCGCTTCAGAGTTACACCGCGATTAATTAAAAAGGGCCGCCTGCTGAAATTGTTCAACAGGCGGCCCTTTTTTAGGCACGAAAGATTAAGCGAATTACTCGGACGGAGGAGTGATACTTACCCCAGGTACGGTCACAGTTTTCTCTTCCGTGGTTACTTCAACCTTCGGAACTGTAACGTCTACCTCTTCTTTAGTGACATTGACTGACCCGGTCTTAGCCTCGAATTCAGGTAGATTGCCGCCTTCAACGGACACGTCCACATTAGGAAGGCGACCTTCTTCAGTCTGATCGATATCGACCATATATACGCCAATTGCGATAACCACGATTGCGGCCAGTCCGCCGATTACAGCTGTAGAGGTTTTCATGTTATTTCCTTCCAATCCATTCAGGCCCCGAGAGGCGATTGAAAAGGCAACGTTCCACTCACGAAATTGTTCCAGTAACTTTTTCGGGAACATTAATTCTTTAGAAATGTTGTCTCACCAGTAAATGACATTAGCAATGCAGGAGCATTCACTATGGAATATGGAATTTTAGGTCTCATCATCCTTATCGCCGACATCTATGCGATTTATCAAGTTTTCACATCAGGCGCGTCGGGACTTTCCAAAATACTTTGGGTGCTTGGCATTATTATCTTCCCTGTTGTGGGCTTTATCGTATGGCTTATCGCTGGACCTCGTGGCAGCAAAGTTCGCGTATAAAATTTCGCATTACAAACTGAAAGGCCCGCACTTTACCTGCGGGCCTTTCGGCGTTTCGACAGCATTTACTTCAATCTATAAGTGATTTGTTAAGTCTCGCGACCCATGGTCAGCCCTGAAAGGGCCATCACGACCATGCATTTTGCGTTAGCAACTTTCTTGTTTTTGCTGTCTTATCTTCCCGCCTTTGCTGGTGCTTGGTTGCGTGAAAGTGGCACTGGGTTCACTTCATCCACCGCAATCGCTTCGCTAAACCGCGATCTGGGACAAACCACATATTTGGAATACGCCGTCCGAGATGACGTGACGCTGGGTGCAGAAATTGGTTTTCACACCGCCGCCTCAGGCCGGCAATCAGGGACTGCGTCCTTTTTTGTCCGCCGACCCTTGGTCAAACAGCGGTGGCCGAACGTCTGGGCTTACGAACTGGGCATGGGGGTGGGATGGACTGGCGACCTTGTCCTGCCCAACATTAAAGCAGGAATTTCATGGGGTCGAGGATACCGTCTGAACGAGATCAATGGATGGATGGCAATCGATACCTCCGTGTTGTGGGATGTTTATGAAGGTGAATACTTAGCAAAGTTGGATGGTACCTTGGGGGTGAATTTTACCCCACGACTAACAGGTATGCTTCAGGTATTTTATTCTGGCTGGGCCGACGCTGATGCAACCTATTTTGCGCCTTCGGTCGTTTTTCGTCCGCTCACGGCCCGTCCCCACATCCGACTGCAAGTGGGTGCAGAAACACTGATCGGCGAGCCGACCAGTGTAACTTTGAAATTTTCGCTTTGGCGCAACTTTTGATGTGCGGCAACAGAAGTTGAAACAGATCCCTCGATCAGCGTTTATCAATACGTGCCTGTAAAAAGACGGAGCCTTTGACACTGGCATTCCACACCAGATGAAAAAGGTTCCGATTCACGCCTTGGTCGGTCATGACATAAGGTGTCGTGTGCTGCGCCACATTCGACGCATCGCGCACTGGTCCATCCATTGTGAGACTATCGACTGCGATGGCCCACGCACCAAACGGAAAACGATCGGCAATGTCTATTATCCAGGTTTGAGCAAGACTAGCCTGAGTATGTTCAACCTGTACCGGGTTGGAAACAGGATTGCTGATGCCGTGAAATGAATTACCGCTCATTTCGATGTTTCGAAGTTTGGAATAATCCATATCTGCAAAACTGGTATCGATGCGTTCAACGCGATCAATGAACCCATTTATACTGCGAAAACGGTTATCATTGATCGTCAGCCCGTTGATAACATGTCCAGCACCATGCGGCTTCACGACTATATAGCTGAACCAAGGTGCGACTTCGCCAGACAGGAATATATTGCCCGTTATGGATAGGGCGCTGAAAGAATATTCGCTACTATATTCCGGGGCCGCGTCTTGTTCGTTGGTCCACTCAATAAAGCAGTTGTCGACATAATTCCCGCTGATCACGCTAGCGGTATGCTGTGCCGCTATGATCAAACCCGCTGAACGCACACCATTATTTACCGTGTCACCTTGAAAGAAATGGTTACCGCTCACGATGTTATTTTGTCCGCCAAGCAATGCGAAATGTCTGAAACGAGTTGCCCGATTGTCCCGAAGCTTTACATCATTTGCGTTACAATTAATTGCGATGGATTTCCTATCGGAGACAGCCATCGCGTCTTCCGATGACAAGAACTGGCAGCGATCCACGAACATACCCTGACAGCCGCCGCCCGAAGAGGTGATGCCGCGGTCTTTGGGGCGAGAGATAAAGCAGTCTCGAACATGAAATATCGTCCCGGCAGGTGCCAGATTAATAGCGCTGGCTACGTTATTGCATTGCAGCTCCACGTCAGAGAGCACAAATTTGCTAAGCGAGCTATAGTTGCTGAAATCCAGCATGTACTGAAATCGCGAGAAGCTGAAGTTCTGCGTGCCTGCCGCATCGAACAGCGGGGCATTCAGGGTAATTTCCTGAGTGGCTATGTTCTTGGACCTTACGTAAATTTCACGTCCAACCCCGCCCCCTGTGACAAGCGCCCCTACCGGGACATTCGCGACGTTTAAAACATTGGTCAGCTTGCGTGCATCCGACGGCGCATAGGTGGCCTGTGAATCGACAATGACAGTGTCCCACGCGCCGGACGCGGCGGCCTCAAGCTGCCCATTGCGGATAACGCGGCGCGTGGAATAGCTGGTTCGCTCTGGTGTAGCAGCCTGCATGTCTATTGGGCCGGTTACGCTAACCTTGCGTCCCCCCAAGTCGAGAGAATCGTGGTCTGCATTGTTCAAAAGCGCCTGAAATGCTTTGCGAAACGCTATTTCCTCATTGTCGAATGCATCGATATAATGTGGTAAATCAAAGTTTTGACGCAGCAACAAAACCGCCGCCACTGGCATGGTCACCGTCCCCTCAAACCGTGTTGGCGCATCAAAGGTCACATCCCCATTCAGCAGATACACCCCCTTGGGTACCAGCACTGTGCGCCCCTGCGCATCCGTATTGGCGGCGACAAAAGCAGTCGTATCATCGGTGACACCATCGCCGACCGCGCCATAGTCGCGCACATCGACTTGGGCCAGCATGTCACGTAGAAAGACACTGGTGACATCCTCGACTTGCAGGTCGTCAATACGGACCACCCCCCCATTCTGCCCCGTCAGGTCTAACCCAAAATGCCCATAGACGGGTGCCATGCCCCACACCATATCGACGCCGCCGCGCAGGCCCGATCCGACAATCGCGCTGACCTCGACCACCTCGCCATAACTGGTAAGTTGCACTGACGGACCGTATTCCACCAATCCGCCTACGCGGCTACCATCGCCCAGTGCCGGGTACCCCGCCATACGCACTGTGGGCAGGTTGCCACTGATCGCTTTCACCCGCGCCGTGATCCGCAAATAGCACCCGGGCAACAACGGAGTTTGACCCATATATCGCAACTTTTGCGTGGATTGCGTCTTGATTAACTCCAATGACCCGCCAAAGTCTTGATCCGCAGGAATGAACGCCGCGTTGATCGCATTGGCATAGGTATCTGACCCCGCTGTGCCATCGCCGCTTGAATACGCATCCAACCCGTTCGCAAATGCTGCGGGTGTCAGCAGCAGACCATCCGTAATTGCCTTGTTCATCGTCATCCCTTTCTAGGAGTGCCGCAAAGCAATGCACCACCCCATCGATTGCAAATCTCCGGCTCTGTGCCGACATGGGATGGGAAATAGTCATGCGATGTTAATTACGCTTAACAGCACCGAGCGCAGAGTTTGAAATACTGCGCCTAAACCGCGGGTCACTCAGGCTGAAACGCTTGGTGCATCCAACAGTTGGACAGCGGCAATGCGCCAGCCGTCGGGGGTCTCAACCATTTGATAATCCAGCAGATAGGTCAACCCCTTCAGATCGGTCACCTGAACCTTTTGCCAAAAGGTTCCGGCGGTCTCACGCAGATCCAAAAAACGGACCTGCGCATGTTTCCAGACCATCGGATAGCCCGTCGTCACCATACGTTTAAAGTTTTCAGGCGACTGAAACATCATCTGGAGATTAGGGCTGGCGAACTGAAACGCCCCCTCAAAATCATCTGCCTTGAAGGCTTCAAACTGGCCAGTGATCGTGCTTTCGATATCCGCTTGCTGCGCTGTGGCACCAAGCGTTGTGATCAGTACCACAACCATTCCGAATAGGGCCGAAAGAACCGTGCTGCGCATCTCATTGCTCCCTATGACGTGGTGACCTCAGACTAAGCCACGCACACCAGAGAGCAAGAGTTTCACGCCGTGGTCAGATTGCCCGCCAGCGCATCGTCGATCAGGGCGATGGTTTCCTCGACGCCATAAAGCGCGATAAACCCGCCAAATCGTGGGCCTTGGCTGGCCCCCAACAGGACCTCATACAATGCTGTAAACCAGTCGCGCAAAGGTTCAAACCGCTCTTTACCAACGGCAAATACCATGGTTTGCAGCGCTTCGGCGTCCAGCCCGCCGTCCCATGTTTTCAGTTGATCGCGCAGATCTTCCAACGCTTCCCGCTCAAGGTCAGACGGGGCCCGGAACACTTTGGATGGCTTCACGAAATCATTGTAGTAGCGCACGGCATGACCCGCGGCGGCGTCCATGCCGGGATTGCCTTCGGGTGTCGCGTCAGGCGCATACCGCTGGATAAAGCCCCAAAGCTGCGATTTATCTTCGGCTGAGGATACCGACGCGAGATTCAGCAACATCGAATAAGGCACGATCATATCCGACTTAGGCACGTCGCCACCATGGATATGCCAGACGGGGTTGTTCAGTTTGCCCTTGTCGTCTTGGCCCTCATACGCGCGCAGCTGCTGGTGGTATTCGTCCACCGCTTTGGGGATCACGTCGAAATACATGCGCTTTGCGGTCTTGGGTTTGAGGTACATAAAATAAGACAGCGATTCCGCACTGGCATAGGTCAGCCACTCGTCAATAGTCAGGCCGTTGCCAGAGGATTTCGAGATCTTGTGCCCGTCTTGATCCAGGAAAAGCTCATAGGTAAAGTGCTCGGGCGGGCGGGTGCCCAGAATGCGACAAATGCTGTCATAGATCGGCGTGTTGGTGCTGTGATCTTTTCCGTACATCTCGAAATCAACGTCCAACGCTGCCCAACGTGCACCAAAGTCCGGTTTCCACTGCAGCTTCACATTGCCACCGGTCAGCGGCAACGTCATCTCTGTGCCGTGTTCGTCGTCGAAGGTGATTGTTCCCTCTTTGGCGTTGACCTCTTTCATCGGCACATACATCACACGGCCCGTTTCAGGGTGGATAGGCAGGAAGATCGAATAGGTCTGACGGCGTTCTTCACGCAATGATTTAAGCATGACGGCCATGATCTCGTCGTATTTCTCAGCGGCACGAAGCAACACTTCGTCGAACTTGCCGGAACCATAGAATTCGGTCGCCGAAATGAACTCATATTCGAACCCGAACGTATCCAGAAAACGGCGTAGCATTGCATTGTTATGCGCACCAAAACTGTCGTGCGTTCCGAACGGGTCGGGCACGGATGTCAGCGGGCGTTGAAGGTGTTCGGCCAGTGCTTCGGGGTCCGGCACGTTGCCAGGCACCTTGCGCATCCCGTCCAAATCGTCGGAAAAACAGATCAAGCGCGTCGGAATGTCGCTGATCAGCTCAAAAGCGCGACGGATCATCGTCGTGCGCGCAACTTCGCCGAAGGTGCCGATATGCGGCAAACCCGATGGACCATACCCTGTCTCAAACAAGACATATCCCTTCTCCGGGGCCTTGTTTGCATAGCGTTTCAACACCCGACGTGCTTCCTCAAAGGGCCACGCTTTGCTAGTTAGGGCTGCTTCACGCATCTGCGACATGTCTTGGATTCCATCAATTGTGCCCGACACCCCATGTGTCTAAGCAGGCTGTACCTATTGCGTCCCCGACGGGGCGTCAATAATCTGTACCTCTACGACCTTTATTCACAGGAACATCTTATGAACGATGACACGTCCCTGACACTTAGCGCTCAGGATTGCCTGGTGGCCCTGATGATTGCGGTCTCAGCCTCGGACGAAGATAT
>DRFG01000083.1 GCA_011050655.1 Roseobacter sp. | reverse complement strand
CTCCCAAGGAGCCTTCCATGACGCATTCCCTTGATACATTGACCAAGGCGTTGCTGCGCGCCGCAGAAAAAGCCGGTGCAGACAGCGCGGACGCGATGGCCGTTCGGGGCAGTTCTGTTAGTGTCGATGTGCGCGGCGGAGCGCTTGAGCAAGCCGAGCGTTCCGAAGGTGTGGATATCGGGTTGCGGGTTTTCATCGGTAAGCGGTCCGCCAATGTATCCGCATCAGATACCGCTGATAACACCATCGAAGAAATGGCTATCCGCGCCGTCGCCATGGCCAAGGAAGCCCCGGAAGATCCCTATAGCGGCCTTGCCGATCCCGACCAGTTGGCGACGCAGTGGGACGTTGCGAAGCTTGAGCTTTGCGACCCGGCACCGGAGCCAACGCCTGAAACCCTGCAAGATGATGCCGCCCGTGCGGAAGCCGCGAGCCTGGCGATCAAAGGCGTGACACAAGTACAATCTGCCAGCGCGGGATACGGCGCACAACAGGTCTTTCTGGCCGCTAGCAATGGCTTTGAAGGTGGATACCATCGTACCGACCGCGGGCTGTCTTGCGTGGCAATTGCGGGCGCGGGATCCGGGATGGAGCGCGACTATGACGGCGATAGCCGGATCTTTCAGGCCGATTTGCGCAGCGCCGAAGACATCGGCACGTCGGCGGGCACACGCGCTCTTGCACGTCTTGATGCCCGCAAGCCGCCGACCGGAGCATTCCCGGTGTTGTTCGATGAACGCATTTCCTCGACGCTGATTGGCCATCTTCTTGCGGCGATCAACGGGGCCGCCATCGGGCGGGGTGCTTCTTGGTTGCGCGATGCAATGGGCCAACAGGTATTGCCTGCCGGAATTTCTCTGGTCGAAGACCCGCACCGCCCCCGCACATCGGGATCTCGTCCATTCGACGCCGAAGGCTTGCCTACGTCGGAACGGGTCATCGTCGATGACGGTATATTGAAAAGCTGGACATTGGATCTGGCAGCGGCCCGAAAGCTGGGATTGCGACCAACCGGTAACGCTTCACGGGGACCCGGGTCGAACCCGAGCCCCGCGATATGGAATATTGCACTGACCCAAGGCGAAGCCTCGCGTGCCGACCTAATAAAAGATATGGGGACCGGCCTGTTGGTGACTTCTATGATCGGGTCTACGATCAACCCAAATACGGGCGATTATTCGCGTGGCGCTTCCGGTCTTTGGGTAGAGAATGGTGAAGTCACCCATGCGATCAATGAATGTACTATTGCGGGGAATTTGCGGGACATGCTGGCCAACTTATCGGCTGCCAATGACGCCCGCCCGCACCTAAGCCGGGTCGTGCCTTCCTTGCTTGTACCGGGAATGACTCTTGCCGGCGCATGACCTCTCCCTTTTGATAGATTGCGCCCGACAAGCTGGTCAGGTCGCTCTTTCGTACACTGGCGCAACCGCTCTGCGTTGGGACAAGCCACTGGGCGCAGGCCCTGTGACCGAAGCCGACTTGGCCGTCAATGCAATGCTGCATGAAAGACTTATGCAGGCGCGGCCAGATTATGGCTGGCTGTCAGAGGAAAGCGACGACAATGCCGTCCGACTAGGACAATCGCATGTTTTCATAATCGACCCGATTGATGGTACCCGAAGTTTTATCGAAGGGGCCGATACCTGGTCGCATTCGCTTGCAGTGGCCCGCGACGGCGAAATAATCGCTGCTGTCGTATACCTGCCCATGCTGGACCGGCTTTACGTCGCCTCATTGGGCGGAGGATCTAAGCTGAACGACGTGCCCATCAAAGCCTCTGCAACCCCCGACTTAGTTAACGCGACAGTGCTGGCCACCAAGCCTGTAATGGCAGGTGTTCATTGGGCGGGCGGTGACCCCGGCTTTAAACCCGCGCACCGCCCGTCTTTGGCGTATCGGTTGGGCCTTGTGGGTCAAGGCCGGTTCGACGGTATGGTCACTTTGCGCAAAAGCTGGGAATGGGACATCGCAGCTGGAGCCTTGATCGTGACCGAAGCAGGCGGAATATGCACCGACAAAACAGGGGCCGAATTGCGTTTCAATAATTCGGATCCACGGCTGAACGGTGTGTTGGCGGGTGGCGCGGCGGTCCATGCAGCATTGCTTGGCAACCTTGCCCCGACATGACCCTATGCCTTAGACACGACTCAAGCCCATCTGTTTGAAACGAAGGATCGCATTATGACCCAGCGTCTACACCTTGTGTTCGGCGGTGAACTGGTCTCCCCCACAGGGACCGCCTTCAAAAACGTAGAAGACATTCATGTTGTCGGCATTTTCCCCAACTATGCCAGCGCCTATGATGCGTGGAAAAACGAAGCGCAACGCACCGTCGATAACGCCCATATGCGCTATTTCATCGCGCATCTGCATCGATTGCGTGACGAAGAAGCTGCGGCCTCTTCGACCGAAGTACTGGGCTGATATATCATGGCGCGGTCGTTTGGATTGTCGGCGTATCGTGCATTTGCCGGACGCGGCGGCGTTGCGCCGTTCGCGCCGGTTGCCGATCGTCCGAAGGGCGAAATGGTGTGGTGCCATGCGCCTGAACCCGGAAATCTTTTGGCTATCCAGGATCTGGCCTTGCGCCTGTGCCGCAGCCGACCCGGACTGTCGGTATTAATTACTATCCCTAAGGCAGCAACGCCTTCTGACCCGCCAAGGTCCGGCAACAGTAAAATCTTGATTGATTTCGCGCCCGAAGATCACCCTACCAGCACAAAGTTATTTCTAGATCACTGGCAGCCGGATACTTGCATATGGGCTTGGGGGCGCCTGTTGCCTAACTTGATTATCGAAATGGCTGATCGCGATTGCCCGATGTTTCTGATCGACGGGGACAGTGACGGTTTCGACGGTCGCAGGGACCGGTGGCTAAGCGATCTCACGCGCGGCTTGCTGTCCCATTTTTCGGCTATCATGGTGCGGTCCGAGGCAGGGTTTCACCGGCTGATCCGCCTCGGGCTTGACCGTAAAAGCGTCGAACTTACATCGGCGTTGCTCGCAGGCGGGCAAGCGCTTCCGTGTCACGAACCGGACCTTGCCGATTTGTCCTGTGCCTTGGTCGGACGACCGATCTGGTTTGCGAACCAAGTGCTAGAAGGCGAACTTAGCACCGTCTTAGCCGCTCACCGTCAAAGCCTTCGGTTGTCTCACCGATTGTTACTGATCTTGCAGCCCGCTGATGCGGCCCTTGCCAACCGCTTTGCCGCCCGTATGTCCGACCAGGATTTCAGAGTTCATAAATGGGGGGAATCCGGATATCCCGATGCTTCAACTCAGATCATGATCGCTGGGGATCCTGCCGAAGTCGGTTTGTTCTATAGGCTGGCACCCGTATCGTTCTTGGGCAGTTCCCTTGTAAGCGAAGGCAGCGGGTGTGATCCGTTCGAGGCAGCAGCATTGGGGTCAGCAGTTCTTTACGGGCCAAAAATTCGCCGGTTTCTGCCTTCTTATACCCGGCTTGTCGCAGAAGGTGCCGCGCGGATTGTAAACGACGCCACGACCTTGGGAACAGCCGTCAGCAGGTTGATAGCCCCCGATCAAGCCGCAACAATGGCCCATGCTGGGTGGGATGTTATCAGCCGTGGGGCCGCGTTGACCGACAAGGTAATTGATCTGGTGCAAGACACTCTCGACACAAGGGAGCGACGAGGATGACCAAGGTGCCGAAATTCTGGCACGCTGCGCGGCCTGACTGGCGAGCGCGGATACTTCAGCCGCTTGGTGCGCTTTATGCAATGGGGACCGCGAAACGCCTTGCTTCGACTATACCCTTACGCATGGGCATACCGGTGGTTTGCGTGGGCAATATTAACGCTGGTGGTACAGGTAAAACACCGACAGTGATGGCCGTGGTCGAACGTCTGCGAAACAACTACCATACGCCCCATATCGTATCTCGCGGATATGGTGGTACAGAGACAGGGCCGCTCTTGGTTGACCCGTCAAAGCACACGGCCTCTCAGGTAGGGGATGAACCGCTGTTGCTTGCCGCATTTGCCGAAGTCTGGATAGCACAGGACCGCGCCGCGGGGGCTCGTGCTGCCGCACAGTCTGGTGCCAGCGTAATCGTGCTGGATGATGGATTTCAAAACCCAAGCGTGGCGTACGATATCAGTATCGTTGTCGTTGACGCCGCCAAGGGGTTTGGCAACGGCCTGTGCCTTCCGGCCGGGCCTTTGCGCGAACCAGTTCACACAGGGCTGTCCCGCGCGGACATCGTTTTGACGATCGGGAACACCGAAGACCAAGCGAGTTTTGACACCTCGGTCTTACCGGACATGTTACCGCATGTCCGGGCCGAGCTTGTTCCACTGCAAACGGGGATGGAATGGACAGGTATGCGCGCCTTGGCTTTCGCGGGTATCGGCCATCCCGAAAAATTCTTTGGTACCTTGCGCAGCTTGGGCGCGAATATCATTCATGCCGAAGCACTTGATGACCATCAGCCGCTAAGCACGGCCCTGCTCGCTCGGCTTGAAGCCGACGCAGACGCCAAAGAAGCTCAGCTGGTCACAACTGAAAAAGACGCGGTCCGCCTTCCTCCGTCTTTCAGGATGAAGGTGATAACCCTACCGGTGCGGCTGCAACTTGCCCCAGACAATGCACTATTCCAAGCGCTTGATCGGCTCCCTGCGCCCAAATAGGTCGGTTAATTTTGAAAAGGCTCGGGCAGTTCATTGCAAGCGAAGCGCCCGGCACCATGTCTTCAGTCATCTTGCCCAAGCTTGGGCGCGGCGCGATGCAAAGCCAATTCTGCACCAGAGAATTTAAACGGTGACCTTATTCCCGGCACCCCTTCGAGTTCGATCTTCATACCACGGGCGATAACCTGCGGATCATCAAACATATCGGCCATATCGTTGATCGGCCCCGCCGGGACGCCATTTTTTTCGCATGCCGCCAACAGATCATCGCGGGTGCGCAACTGCGTCGCACCATTCAAACGGCGAATCATCGCGGGTCTATTGGCGACTCGGTCCGCATTCTTGGCGTAATCCGCTGCGTCAGCCATATCATCGAGACCCAAAAGGCGACAAAGGCGCTGGAACTGGCCATCATTCCCCGTAGCGATAATCAGGTGCCCGTCAGAAGATTCGAACACTTCGTACGGCGTCAAATTCGGGTGGGCGTTGCCCATTCGGGAAGGGGCGTTGCCTGTGGTCAGATAATTCATCGCCTGATTGCCGGTGACAGCCACGGCACAATCCAGCAAGGACATATCTATATGTTGTCCCGCGCCTGTTTGATTGCGCTGATAGACCGCCGCCAGAATGGCCGTAGTCGCGTATATCCCAGTAAAAATATCCGTTATCGCCATACCATGCTTTTGGGGTTGGCGGTCTGCTTCACCCGTAATGGACATCAAACCAGACATGCCTTGGATAATGAAATCATAACCCGCACGATG
>DRFG01000082.1 GCA_011050655.1 Roseobacter sp. | reverse complement strand
TCCTCGCCACAAAATGACATCCACCGGTTTCCGTGAAATGAGATCATTTGCGACGCAAACTTGGCGCGAAATCGCACAGGTTAGAGCAGTATAGCTTCCGGGTGCGGAAAACTCATTGGCCCAGTTAAGTTAAGTTTACGGTGCCCTCGGGCGCAACACGGGCCAGTTTAAGGCGGCGGCGCACCAGATCGACCGAGACGCCGAACTTCAGCGCGATCTCGTCTTCACTGCGGCTCTCGCCAATCATCTTGTCAAAGGCTTCGAACTGTTCGGCAGGGTGCATGGCTGCGCGCTGAAGGTTTTCTGTAGCGGAAGTAACGACAGCGTCGCGTTCATCCTCGATCAAGCACGGGATTGGATGATCCGTTGGAATTGCCCCATCTTCAGCAAGCTGTTGCAGCGCTTTCAGGCGACGTCCACCTGCATCCACTGCGAAACCCGTTTCTGAAACCGGATGAACCACCAGGTTCTGCTTGATGCCATTTTCGCGAATGCTGGCCAGCAGTTCGGCGTCGTCAGCGGCATTAGCCGCGACTTTGCGCACATTGAGCGGGCTGAGCGACAGCTGGTTGAGGGGGATCATGCGAATGTCGGAGAAACGGGATACGCCGGTTGCTTCGGGTGCTGACTGCTTTGCAGGTGTCTTTTTACCGCTAGCAGCCATGGATTTGGTTGTGGTCTTGGCCATGGGGATGGTCCTTTCAGACCGGGCCCGAATGAGACTCTCTCTATCCTTTCAAGCCCGGCATCCGGGCTTCCCTTTCTCTGGCTCTCTGTTTGCAGCGCCCTGATTAACAGCCCCATCCGACGTCCAATTTCCAAATCAGGTGCCCTTTGACGCCGTTAAGGCCGGTTCCAAATCAGGCATCGATGAATATTCGGCCCGCGCATCGGAGCGGATTTGGAAGGCGATGCGGTTTAGTTGGCAGATGACCACCATGTTGCACCGGTTCGACGGTGAAGACGCCTTTGCCGAACAAATTCGCAAAGCCTCACTGGCTCACCTTGCGGCGTCGGAAACAGCGCGGCGCGACTTGGCGGAAAACTACATCGGGCTGCCGTTCTAGCGCGTAGCTTAATCACTGCCCAATCGGGTGATATTCTGAGACAGGTCGATAGCTACGGTAAGCGCCCGCGCCGTGGCCATCGCCATTTGCGGCAATATCATCCACTCCAACGCCCAAGCCGCGCCCGAACGTTCCAGTTCATGCACCATGGCGTGGTGCATCGCCGAGACTTGGGTTGCGTTAAATCGTGCCAGCGTGACCAATAGTTCTGCTGCGACAGGGTTTTGTTTATGGGGCATTGCCGACGATCCACCACCGCGAGACATACTAATTTCCTCGATGCCCTGTTGGGACATCAAGGAAATATCCTGACCCACCTTGCCCAGCGTTCCACTCACTAGCGATAGAAACGAAGCATACTCAGTCACGCTTTCGCGCATAGTGTGCCACGCTTTATTCGTTGGTGCGAGGCCAAGAGATTTGGCGACCTCGGCGACAACCGTATCGGCCTTGTCACCAAGCGCCTTGCGGTCGCCCGACGCACCGCCGATCTGAACCTTTTCGGTCTTTGGACGCAGCATCTCCAACCGATCCAAATGCCCTTTCAATGGACAGTGCCATGTCAATATCCGGTCGCGCACGGTGATTTGGGTGGCGGCCTGCATTCGGGTGCGCCCCATAAGTGGCCTGTCCCCGAAACGGGCCTCTAGTGCCATTAAATGTGTTTCCAAATCGGCCAACCGAGCGGCAATCAGATCTGATGCCTCGCGCAGGGTCATCGCCAGCGCCGTGTCGACCACATCTTGTGAAGTGGCACCTTTGTGCAGGGCATCGGCAGGCGCAATTGCTTGCAACTGTTTCACCAAACGCGGAACCGGAACGCCGTCTTGTGCCATTCCCGCTGCGATATCTGCATAATTGACCTGTGCTGTTTCGATCGCACACGCGGCAGTTTCGGCCCTAGTCGGGTCAAATAGCCCAGCCGCTCCGCAAGCGCGTGACCACGCCGCCTCGAAGGCGAGCATGTGCGCCATTTGCCTTTCGGGCGAAAATACTTCGCCCATTGCGAGATCACCAAATAATCCCGAAAGCCATAGGTGATTGAAGGCAGATACAGTCATCGCGATTTCCTAATCACGTAAAAATGGGGCGCATCATGCACCCCATTTAATCATATCGGTGCAGGTTTAGATATCTAGAAACACGGTTTCGCCAGCGCCTTGAAGCCGAATATCAAATCTGTATTTCCCGTCGCCGGTCTTTTGGGCGATTAGCGTGTCAACGCGCGGACGTTGTTCGATCCGGTTCAAAAGTGGATCGTTGGAATTGTCCTCATCTTCGAAATAGATGCGGGTTTGCAGGCCGATGTTAATCCCCCGCGCCACAACCCAAAGCGAGATATGCGGCGCGAGTTTAACACCGCCACGCCCCGTGGTGGGGGCGGGTTTGACCGTGCGCAGTGTAAATTCACCGGAGTCCGCGTCGGCGGCAAAACGGCAGTGGCCGGTAAAGGCCGGATCCGAACCTTCTGCGCCCGCAAACAGGCCGCTCGCGTCACATTGCCAGCTTTCGATCAACGCATCGCGCATCGCCCAACCGGTGCCATCAAACACAGAGCCGACGATCTCGACAATCTCGCCTTTGGCATTGCCCTCGTCTAGAAATGGGGTGGTGCCGATTTCTTCGTCATAATAGCCAGCATTGCCTGCATAGGTCGGCATTAGGCCGATGTGGACATAGGGGCCCGCAGTTTGAGAAGCGGATTCAATCAATGTATTTAATTTCTGGCTCATTTTACATCCCCTCCAATTTGTTTTCGAACATGGTTTGACGCCTGCCGCGCAACACGATGTCAAACTTGTACGCAAGGAAATCTAGCGGGCGCGACTTTGAGAAATCAAGCGGGGCCACAAGCCGGTCAAGTTGGCTGCGATCTTTGATTGTTGCGGCAATCGGGCAGTGATTGATCAACGGATCACCTTCGAAATACATCTGGGTAATCAAGCGCTGACCAAAACTATTTCCGAACACTGAGACGTGAAGGTGCATGGGGCGCCAATCGTTGCCCCGATTGGGCCAAGGATAGGCTCCGGGACGCACAGTCAGAAATTCGTAATAGCCGTTTTCGTCCGTTATCGTCCTACCGCATCCGCCAAAGTTTGGATCAAGGGGCGCGAAATAGGTATCTTTCTTGTGGCGATATCGTCCGCCCGCATTTGCCTGCCAAATCTCGACCAAAGTATGAGGCACGGGCCGACTATTTTCATCCAATACGCGCCCGTGGACCAAGATGCGTTCACCCACAGCGGGGGCCGCGCCTTTGCTCCAATTCAAAATCAGATTGTTGTCTAGCGCTCCGAGTTTGTTGTGGCCAAAGGTGGGGCCGGTTTCCTCAGAAAGGCCGCTTTCCATTGAAAGGAGCGGCAGGTTAGGGGAGCGAGAGACGCTCGTTTTATAGTCCGGGGCATGCGGTATCGGGTGAATTTCGCGGTTGCGCGGAATTAATGGGCCAAGATCAAGCATCGTTGTTTTCCTCCATTTCAACAAAAGTCTGTTTCGCGAGTTTTAGGGCGTGGTTGGCTTTGGGCACGCCCGCATAGATCGCGACATGTTGTAGTGCCTCAGCCACATCGTCTTTAGACGCTCCCGTGCGTGCGGTGGCGCGAATGTGCATCGGGATTTCTTCAAAATTTCCTGTCGCGGCCAAAAGAGCGATGGTCAGCATAGAACGCTCGCGCCGGCTGATTTTGTCCGACGACCAGACGGTACCCCAGGCCCCTTCGGTTATGAGGCCTTGGAAAGGTAGGTCGAATTCTGATTTTGCGGCTTCCGCACGGTCAACATGGGCGTCGCCCAGAACCTCGCGGCGGGTTTTCATCCCTTGGTCGAACTTTTCGCTCATGGGGTAATCCTTTTAACAAAACTAATGAGTGCATCGACAAGTGCATCCGGCGCTTCAATCGCGGGCAAGTGCCCCGTCGTTTCAAAAGAGATCAGATCGGCGTCGGGTAGGGCAGCTGCTAGCGCCGCAATGACGTTCGGCGGAGTGGCCAAATCGTGTTGTCCTGCAAAAACCAGCGTAGGTGCCGCAATCTCACTCAGTTGTTCTGTTATGTCAGTGCCTGCAATCGCGTTACAGGTGGCAACGTATCCCGCCTGGTCAGTGCGTGCGAGCAGCGTGCGCCATAGGTTGACCTCTGGTTTCATGAGAAACTCGGGCCCAAACCAACGCGGCAAAATGCCCTCTGCCACAGCGCGCATACCACTTTCATTGATCATCTCAATACGCGCATGCCAATCCTCAGCGGAGCCCAGCTTTGGCGCTGTGTTGGACAATACCAACCCCAAGACCCGCTCGGGTGCCATCAAGGCGATATGCTGTGCAATCAAGCCGCCAATCGAACAGCCAACTACGACTGCGCGGTTGATGCCAACGTTGTCCATTGCGGCCAATACGTCTTTTGCCAAATCGGGAATGCTGTAGCTGTCGGGCGCTGTATCTGAAAGCCCATGCCCACGCTTGTCCATCCGCAGCGTGGCCCAATCAGTGGGCAATAGGGCGCAAACCGCATCCCACATACGAAGATCGGTGCCCAGCGAATTTAGGAAAACGAGGGTGGGTCCGTCGCCATTTGATAGGCTTAGATGCATGGTGCCCCACTCTAAATCTAGTGCGTGCATTGGTTCCTCCTGATGTTAATGTGCCATAATTAAAAGCATGGGAAAAATACAAAACTATGCTAAAGGTATAATCAAATGAATATACCAAGAGATCTAAAGCTTCGCCATCTTGAGGCATTCCTCGCAATTGCGGAGACTGGAACGATTTCGGGCGCTGCGCGGGCGCAGCATGTGTCGCAACCTGCGATGTCTAAAACCCTATCTGATCTTGAGGGGCAGCTTGGATGCCAATTGTTCGAGCGTACAGGGCGACGCGCTATTCTAACAACGGGTGGTGAGGTTTTTCGCCGCCATGCAAAGGCGTCACTACAAAGCCTTGAGGCTGGGTGTCGGGTGCTTAGTGCCCCGTCGCATACGGATCTGGTCAAAGCGGGGGTGTTGCCCACTGTGGCCGGCGGATTTTTTCCTTCGGTCGCATTGGAGTTTTATGATCAGCGTCCTGACGCGCGCATTGGCGTGCTGACCGGTCCAAATCACTATCTGATCGACATGCTCCGTTCTGGGAAGATTGATCTTATGATAGGCCGGATGCCCAATTCAAAGGATATGCCAGGCCTGTCGTTTGAACACCTTTATGACGAACCGATAGAACTGGTCGCGCGCTCAGATCATCCGGCACTTGGCCGTAAACCGGCTCAGATGCTTACGGAATACCCGCTTATCCTGCCCAACCCCGGTGCAATCATTCGACAATCTGTAGATCAGTATCTGTCAGCCATGGGTCTGTCTGATCTGCGTCCGGCGCTCGAAACCGTAGCTTTGCCAGTCGCGCTGACATTGCTGGAACGTTCGAAAATGTTGTGGTTTATCTCAAAGGGTGTCGTTGCGCGTGAGCTGAAAAACGGCAGCCTTGTCGCTATGGATTTAAAGGTCGACTATTTGTCAGGTGCAGTGGGGCTGACGCGTAAGACCGGCGCTGGCCAGAATAGCTTGGCGACTCTATTAGCCGAATTGCTGCATCAGCGGGCGGCACTTAATACTGCTCGCTGATGCGATTATCCTAGACGGCTTCCAAGGCGATTGCGATACCTTGACCGACCCCAATACACATGGTCGATAAAGATTTTTCACCAGCCTTGAGGTCTAGCATCGCTGTGCCAGTGATCCTTGCACCCGACATGCCCAATGGATGCCCCAGCGCAATCGCGCCGCCGTTACGATTTACACGAGCGTCATCGTCAGCAATGCCCAGATCACGCAATGTGGCCAACCCCTGTGAGGCAAAAGCTTCGTTCAGTTCGATGACCGCAAAATCGTTCACCGTCAGGCCAAGCCTTGCCATCAATTTGCGGGACGCGGGCGCGGGGCCAAAACCCATGATGCGTGGCGCGACACCGGCGCTAGCGCCGCCTAATACCTTGGCAATTGGGTTTAGCCCATGCTTTTTTACCGCGTCTTCGCTGGCCAGGATGAGCGCCGCAGCGCCGTCGTTCACGCCAGAGGCATTCCCGGCTGTCACTGTTCCGTCGGCCTTGACGAAGGCCTTCAGCTTTTGGAGATCTGCCAACGTGGTTGATGGCCGCGGATGTTCGTCCTCGGACACGATAATTGGATCGCCTCTGCGCTGCGGAACCCTTACCGGTGTGATCTCTTTGGCAAAACGCCCTTGCGCTATCGCGGTGCCTGCGTTGTGCTGTGATCGCAGTGCAAAATGATCTTGATCTGCGCGGGTAATGCCAAAATCTTCGGCAACGTTCTCCCCAGTTTCGGGCATGGAATCGAAGCCATATAGCGTTTTCATCACTGGGTTAACGAAGCGCCAGCCAATGGTTGTATCATGGACGGTGTTCGCGCGGGAATACGCGGTTTCTGCCTTAGGCATTACAAACGGCGCACGTGACATGGATTCGACACCGCCTGCGACGATCAATTCGGCCTCGCCTGCCTTAATGGCACGCGCCGCAGTTATCACCGCGTCCATGCCTGAGCCGCAGAGCCGGTTCATCGTCGTACCAGGGACGCAATCCGGATAGCCTGCCAACAGCAAAGACATGCGAGCGACGTTGCGGTTGTCTTCGCCCGCTTGGTTGGCGCAACCAAAAATCACTTCATCAATAGCAGATAGGTCCATTTTAGGGTTGCGTTCAGCCAAAGCCTTTAGCGGAATTGCACCCAGATCGTCGGCGCGCACGGTTGACAAAGCGCCGCCATAGCGGCCAATCGGTGTGCGGATGTAATCGCAGATATAAACGCCAGTCATTTACAAATCCTCAGGAACAGTAAGGTCGGCAACTTCGCCATCAATGTGCAGCGTCGCACCCGTCACCGATTGCAGTTGCGTTAGGGTGACCGCTGGCAATTTTTCTTTCAAAACGAATTTACTACCCGCAATATCTATTACAGCCAGTGAGGTATAAACCCGCGTAACACATCCTACACCAGTAAGTGGGAAGGTGCAGGATTCAACTAGCTTGGGTTTGCCATCTTTGGTGACATGATCGGTGACAACAGCGACCCGCTTTGCGCCATGGACCAAGTCCATCGCACCGCCAACGGCAGGAACACCCTTGGAGCCGATACGCCAATTTGCAAGATCCCCGTTCTGGGCAATCTGATAGGCTCCTAAAACAGCCAAATCGAGGTGCCCACCGCGAACCATCGCGAAACTGTCAGCGTGATGAAAATACGAAGCACCGGGGTTAAGCGTAATCGCCTTTTTCCCTGCATTGATCAGGTCCCAGTCTTCCTCGCCTTCAAGCGGCGCTTTGCCAAAACCTAACACGCCATTTTCAGTGTGATAGGTAACATCGCGACCATCAGGTTGGAACTTGGCGATCATCTCAGGGAAACCGATGCCAAGATTCACATATGAACCGTCTTCGATGTCTTGGGCCGCGCGCCACGCAATTTGAGCGTTGGATAGGGCCACATCGGAAATGTTGAAATCAGTCATCAGTGAACCTCTCCTGTGCGAACAAGCACTTCTTCTTGTTGAGGATTTGAAACCTCGACCACCGCATCGACAAAGATGCCGGGCGTTATTACTTGCTCTGGGTTTATGGTTCCAGCAGCACCCAATACGGAGACCTGCGCGATGGTCTTGTCAGCGGCCATGGCCATCAGCGGATTAAAATTCCGCCCTGCGAGGCGATAGGTTAAGTTTCCGACAGTGTCGCCTTCTTGACCTTTGATTAAAGCGAAGTCCGCCTTTAGCCAGTGCTCTCGCACATAACTTTTTCCCTCGAATTCCTCAGTTGGCTTGCCGTTCGCGAGTTCGGTGCCAAAGGATGACGGCGTATAAAACGCAGGAATGCCCGCCCCAGCCGCACGAATGCGTTCGGCCAAAGTCCCTTGCGGCACGAGTTCTAGTTCAATATCGCCAGCAAGATACTTCTCATTAAACGCTTCTGCGTTGGAACTGCGCGGAAACGAGCAGATCATCTTGCCAACCATTCCAGCTTTGATCATGGCTGCGATGCCGATAAATCCGTTTCCGGCATTGTTGTTAATTACAGTGACATTCTTTGGGCTGCCAGTTGCACGAAAGCGGTCGATCAATGCGTGGATCAGCTCGATTGGTGCGCCAGAACCGCCGAAACCGCCGATCATGATCTGCGCGCCGTCGGGGATTTCGGAAATCGCCTTTTCCAAGGTAGGGATGGTTTTGTCCATGAAACACTCCTTTTTTTGTTGCCGATGTAGATCATTCTGTCGCTTGCGCGAAACTATTTGTGCGCATCTTGATCTTTATTCGTTATGCGAACATAGTGATCCGCGTGGCGAACAAATCCCCTGATATAATCTCTTCATTGGCCAAAGGGCTGCATGTTCTTGAATGCTTCGGTGCAGAAACGCCCAAGCTTTCGATTACAGATGTATCCAAACAAACTGGTTTGGATCGTGCTACGGCACGGCGTTGCCTCCTTACTTTGCATTCCGAAGGTTATGCCGACTACGATGGCAAATTTTTTACGCTGACACCACGCGCTCTTCGATTAGGATTGAGCGCTATTGCATCGCTGCCCTTGCCACAACTGGTACAGCCATGGCTGGATCAACTCACCGAGCAGATCGGCGAAAGCTGCTCGGTTTCGATTCTAGACGGCACCGAAATTGTCTATCTTGCACGCGCCGCGCAAAAGCGGGTGATGTCCATCGGGCTTATGCCGGGCTCGCGCCTTCCTGCCCATTGCACATCAATGGGGCGGGTGCTTTTGGCAGCTTTGCCGCGCCAAGAAGCAGAGGCAATTGTTGAAGCTTCGGACCTGACGCCACGAACCGTTCACAGCATAACATACCCCGTCGACGTTATGGCGTGCGTGGATTTAAGCCGGCAACAACACTATGCTATCATCGACCAAGAAGTCGAGATTGGTTTGCGCTCGATCGCCGTGCCTATTTTTGACCAGCGGAGCAATGTTGTCGCGGCATTGAACACAGGAATGGCCGCAATTCCAGAACCCGCAGAAGGATTGATTGAAACAATTCTTCCGAAGCTTCTGATGGTTCAAGCGGGGCTAAGGCGGATTCTGTAGAAATTGTTCATCAACTCCGTAAATTCCTTTTTTTTGCACGAGCAATTCACAAACCGCACTGAGCCATGCACCTGTTGCTCCGCCCCCTAATTGAAGAGGTTCAAAAATAACGGCTCCGTTTGCGCAAGCCCCGTGAAGTTGACACACGCGCTTTGCAAGCTCTATGCCGGTAGGTGGGGGCATCCACGCCATCAACAAAGCCGGGAAACGCTGAAATGGGTCGATTGGTACAACACCAAGCGCCTGCACAGCGCCATCGGATATGTCACGCCGCATGAAGCAGAGGAAATGTTCCATGCAACCTTGAACCCAAATGAAAAAGCAGCCAAACGTTCTCCGGCAAACAAGGGGCGGTTCATTCCTTTGCCTACAAGGGCTTCACGGAACCAATCTGCGTCATAACCTCGGTCTCCCAATAACCAATCAGCGGCTGGCAGGCTTTCCACCAAAGCTCTGGCCCCAGTGTAATCACTAACCTGGCCTGCGGTCATGAAGAACCGGATTGGCCGCCCAATGGTGTCGGTGACGGCATGCAGCTTCGTGTTCATACCGCCTTGCGTTCGCCTGATCAGGCGTCCACGCCCCCTTTTTTCAACCGCAGGCTTGAGGCTGTGCGGTGCGCTTTGAGATAAGTTGCGTCAATGGAGATCGTTTTATTCTCGGGTGCCTCCGCAGCCAGTCCGGTCATGATCCTCGCGAACACACCCATATCGCTCCACCGTTTCCAGCGGTTGTAAAACGTCTTGGGAGGACCATACTCTTTCGGCGCATCAGACCACCGCAAGCCATTGCGATTGACGAAGATAATACCACTGAGGACGCGACGATCATCAACGCGTGGCACGCCATGGCTCTTCGGAAAATACGGCCGGAGCCGCGCCATTTGATCTTCGCTCAGCCAATAAAGATTGCTCATAATCCCCCCTCAATTTGGTGAGGTTGAATCACGCAGGCTTGACAGGCTCAAGCCGATTAATGGGTCTGGCGCCTAGCTACAATCAAAGAACATCGCGAACGTGAAGTCTCCGTTTTGCATGCAAAGGATCTGCTCATGGGTACGGCCCACTGAAACGCCTCTATGGTCTCAGCCCTGATCCCTGTTCCGGAAGGGCATCGCCGCCTCCTTGGTGTCGGTGTGCACGGCCCAACCTCCCGTATCACGGACAAGGCAGAGATGGTCTGCTCACGGCTGCTTGATCTGGTTGAAGAGGTGCGCGCCCAAAGCTAAGCCTTTGTGACGTCGGCGTGTAGCAATGTACAATAATTATAGGTCATCATGCTGGTCAGCTAATTTGATTGTTGTATCAACGACGCTGAAACGGGTTCATGCTTCGATCATTCCAGAACAAGCGGCCAGACGCTAACGCCTTGGTCTAACGGGCGAGATCTCGTCACCTCACCTACGACTCCACACGGGTGGTGGCGTCAATATCCAACATTCGTACCGGCAAGAACAAAAGGAATGGGGCCTTTCGATTGCGTAAGCACCTGCAATTGTTCTTAAATTTATTCAACCTGTGCCGCCGTGCAATTCTGTTCATGTCTAATCTTGACAACAACTTAGTTATCTAATTATTTGTTCTGTGAATGGATCAAAGCCTATCAAAATTGGCGACCTAGAAAAGAGGACGGGAATATGGATGCCCTGAAGATGACTGTTGCCGAAAGGCGCCAACTGACCGAGCACATTTGTGAATTTACTCTGGCACCCGCTGACGGAAGCAAACTTCAATCCTTCACTGCTGGAGCGCATATCACCGTCGAAACGCCTTCGGGAGCAATGCGGCGATACTCGCTCGTCAATGACGGGACGAACCCCGAAGTATACAAGATTGCTCTGAAGCGCGAAATTCACGGTCGCGGCGGATCGATGTCTATGCATGACGATGCGCAAGAGGGGACCGAGCTACAAGTTGAGGTCCCGGAAAATACCTTTGAGCTGACCGATGCCAAGAACTACCTTCTCATCGCGGGTGGTATTGGTGTCACGCCAATTTACGCTATGTCTCAGCAACTATTGCGCGAGTTTAAGCCTTTTGAGGTAATTTATTGCACAAGGGGCGAGGCCGACACAGCGTTTCTTGAAGAGATGAAATCCACGCTCGGCGACCGGCTGACACTGCACCACGATGGCGGCGATCCCGAAGCGGTTTTTGATTTCTGGGATCACTTTGAAGAACCCAAGGACATGAAAGTCTATTGCTGCGGACCGCAACCACTGATTGACGAGATCGAAGCCATTTCCGGACACTGGCCCGAAGGTCGCGTGATCTTTGAGGATTTCAAGCCTGTCGAAGTTGTGCGCGCTGATGACAAACCATTCGAGGTCAAGCTCGAGAAATCCGGCATAACGATCGAGGTCCCTGCAGATCGATCCATACTGGAAGCCCTGAGGGAAAGTGGTGTGCCGACCGTGAGTTCTTGCGAAAGCGGCACCTGCGGTACTTGCAAGACCCGGCTCGTCTCTGGGAAGGTCGATCACCGGGACATGGTGCTGATGGAGGAAGAAAAAGACAGTTATGTGATGATCTGCGTTTCACGAGCCGAAGAAGGGGATCTTGTTCTTGACCTCTGAACCTATTCGCCTCGGTGTTGCCGGGCTTGGGCGGGCCTTCGTGCTGATGCTTCGAACCTTCCAAAACGATCCCCGTGTCAAGTTGGTCGCGGCCGCCGCTCCACGTGCCGAGAGCCGTGCCGCATTTGAGGCAGAGTTCGGTGGACGCGGCTATAGCTGTGTGGAAGAGATGGCCGAAGACCCTGAGGTTGAAGCCGTGTATATTGCGACCCCGCATCAGATGCACGCCGAGCACGTTGCTATCTTTGCTGCGGCAGGCAAGCATATTCTGGTCGACAAGCCGCTCTCTGTTACGATGGAAGATGCGGACATGATGGTGGAGGCCGCGAGATCCGCGGGTGTTCATCTTATCGTCGGGCCCAGTCACAGCTTTGATCCGTCAGTTCTCCATGCGCGGCAGATAATCGAGAGCGGTGAATTCGGTGCAGTTCGGATGGTGCAGGCGTTCAATTATACCGACTTTCTCTATCGACCGCGCCGCCCCGAAGAGCTGCGGACCGAAGAAGGCGGCGGGGTTCTGTTCAGCCAAGGCGTTCATCAGATTGATATCGTTCGGCTGCTTTGCGGTGGCCGCGCGAAGAGTGTGACGGCAATGACCGGTGTATGGGATCCGGAGCGACCGACAGAGGGCGCGTATTCTGCCTTGCTGGATTTCGAAGCCGGCAGCTTTGCGTCAGTGACCTATTCGGGTTACGCGCACTTTGACAGCGATATCTGGATGGACAATGTGGCCGAACTTGGAGGCATGAAAGATCCCGCGAATTATGGCGAAGCGCGCCGTGCGCTGCAGACACTCGACTCAGCGGCAGAGACAAAGCTGAAGGCCACCCGCACATATGGAGCGGGTACCGTGCCGCCAATAGCTCAGAATAACGAACATTTTGGGCCGATCCTTATTCTAAGTGACCGTGCCGATCTGAGATTGCGCCCGGGCGGTATCGACATTTTTGGCGACACAGAGCGGCAGCACATCGAAGTACCGCTTAACGCCGCGCCACGTAAAACCGTGATCGATGCCCTTGAGGCCGCTGTCAGGAAAAATATTGCGCCGCCACAAACCGCAGCGTGGGGCAGGGCGAGTCTGGAAGTTTGTCATGCGATCCTAGACTCGGCCGAAACAGGCGAAAAAATACCGCTCACAAGGCAATGTGGCGTTGAATTTCAGGAGGAAACACTTTGACCAACCTTTCCCTTTCCCTCGCAATGGGCAACTATGACAGAACACGCGCCATTGTGGACGGCACAGTCAAGATTGATGGCGTCGATCCGGTGCCGATGCTTCTTTCGCCCGAAGAAATGTTCTTCCGTGCTTTCCGGCATCAGGCGTTCGACATCTCCGAGTTGTCACTGTCATCCTATTCAATATCGGTAGCGCGCGGTGATCCGCACTATGTCGCGGTCCCTGTGTTTCTGAGCCGTGCATTCCGCCATACGTCCGTCTACATCCGGACCGACCGAGGAATTGACCGTCCCGAGGACTTGAAAGGGCGCAAGATCGGAATCGCGGAATACCAGCTTTCCGCAAATGTCTGGGTGCGCGGCATTCTCGAAGAACACTTCGGGGTGAAGCCTTCCGATATAGAGTGGGTTCGTGGTGGGATGGACACTCCGGGTCGCCCCGAAAAGATCAAAGTCGATTTGCCCGATGACGTTCGCGTAACGCTTGCCCCCGAAGGCTCGACACTTAACCAGATGTTAGCAGACGGGGAAATCGACGGTTTCATCGGACCGCGCTGGCCGCGCTGTTTTTCAGAGGGTCATCCGCATGTGGGGCGGCTCTTCTCTGACAGTATCGGAGCGGCAGAGGGCTATTTCCGTGAAACTCAGATCTTTCCTATTATGCACGTTCTAGGAGTGCGGCGTAGTTTGGCTGAAGAACATCCTTGGTTGCCGGGCGCATTGGTAAAAGGCTTCACACAGTCAAAGGCCGCTGCGCAGGAGGCGTTGAATGATACTTCGGCTACCAAAGTGACAATGCCCTTTGTGGAGGACACGTTGAACCGCGCGCGCGCGCTTATGGGTCCCGATCCTTGGTCTTACGGCGTGGCCCCTAACACCCATGTGCTGGATAAGTTTCTGCAGTACCACCACGATCAGGGCTTATCGCCCCAGCGTGTTTCGGTCGAGGATCTGTTCCACCCGTCAACCTACGAAGCATATAGTCTGTAAGGAAGTGATATGACCGATTTGACCCCAGGAGAAGTGGTCGAGATCGAGGTCGGCCAGAGGAAGGCCTATGCCCAGATCACGCACTACCATTCGAGTTATCCCCCTGTTGTACGCGTCTTGGATGGCCTTCTTGACGAAAGACCATCTGACATTGGCGCGCTGGTAGCGGGAGAGACGCAGTTCATAGCGATGATCCCGCTCGGTACGGCCTTGAAGCGCGCGGGCGCTTCTTTCGAGATCGTCGGGAATTTCGAAGTTCCGGCTGCTCACCGAGATTTTCCGACCTTTCGCATGCCGATACGGGATAAGAAGGGCGAAATTATCTATTGGTGGCTGTGGGATGGGCGAGGTTTGAGCTATGATGTCGAATTGACAGAAGCACAAGACGCCCTGCCATTGCGCGAGGTCATGACGGGGAAGCGCTTCCTCGAGCTCATCGCGGCCTGAAACCATCCGCATGGTTTGTCCCTGTAGAGCAGACCATTTGAAAATCGCTTAAAACTGGGAGGGTGTGTGCAATGACACAACCGGAATTGGACAAGGTGTTGCCACGTCGCACTGATATTTATGCTGGTGGCACATGGCAGGCCCCTATCGCGGGCAGCTATGTCGACACCTTGAATCCGGCAACAGGGAAAGTTCTGGCATCGGTTGCAGAGGCCAGTGCACAGGATGCGGATGCCGTTGTTAAAAGGGCCCAGAAGGGCTTTTTGGAATGGCGCGACGTTGTCCCGCTTGAACGCGCCCGTATCCTTAAAGAAGTTGCCACGCTACTACGACTTCACGGTGACGAACTTGCCATGATCGATGCGGCCAACTGCGGAAACCCCTATACCGAGATGCGGGGGGATGCCGCGATTGCTGCGGCGCAAATGGATTTCTTTGCGGGTCTGGTGACTGAAATGAAAGGTGACACGATCCCGATGGGTCCCGATCGTGTGAATATGACAACCCGTGAACCGTTGGGCGTCGTCGCGCGGATCCTCGCTTTTAACCACCCGTTCATGTTCTGCGGGGGAAAGATGGCAGCGCCGCTGGCCGCAGGTAACGCGGTGATTATTAAGCCTCCTGTGCAGGCACCGCTTTCGGCGTTGAGACTGGCAGAGCTGGTCGATGGTTTGTTTCCGGAGGGGGTATTCAGCGTACTGCCCGGTGGCACGGAGGCGGGTGCAGCGCTGGCCGAACATCCGGGCGTGGCAAAAGTCACCTTGATCGGGTCAGTGGCCGCAGGGCAGGCTGTAATGCGTAGTGCATCAGACACACTTAAACCGGTCCTGTTGGAACTTGGCGGAAAAAACGCGTTGATCGCCTATCCCGACAGTGACCCAAGCAAGATTGCCGATGCGATTGTCGCTGGTATGAATTTCGGCTGGTGCGGGCAATCCTGTGGATCGACCAGCCGCGCGTTCCTGCATGATGAACTACATGATGCTGTCGTTTCGCAATTGCCCGCGAAAATAGCGCGTTACCAACCCGGCATTCCAACAGATCCCGCGACGACGATGGGGGCACTGGTATCCCAAACGCATTTTAATCGTGTGATGGAATTTATTGAAAGTGCCAAATCCGAAGGGGCGCACGCCGTGACCGGAGGGCATGCAGTGACCGATGGCGCGCTGGCAGACGGGTGTTTCATAGCGCCCACGATTTTTGCCGACGTAACGCCACAAATGCGGATCGCGCGGGAAGAAATTTTTGGCCCTGTGCTCGCCGTTCGCCGGTGGAGTGACGAGACCGAGATGCTTGAAGAGGTCAACGGCCTTGATGTCGGCCTGACCTGTGCGATCTGGAGCCGCGATCTGGCGAAAGCGCATCGCGCGGCAAATCGCGTTGAGGCCGGGTTCGTCTGGATCAACGAGGTTGGCAAACACTTCCTCGGTGCGCCGTTTGGCGGCGTAAAACAATCCGGCATTGGCCGGGAAGAAGGTATTGGCGAACTGCTTTCCTTTACCCACGAAAAGAACATTCACATCAACCTGTCCGGCCAATAGGCAGGATAGTTGGAGACAGCAATGAACGATGATCTAGACCGCCCAATTCCCAGCGAAATCACAGAGCTTTTCGGCAGCGATGCCATTGCTGAGATGCTGCGCAAGCTCGACACGCCCTATGTGGCGCTCAATCCTGGCTCGAGCTTTCGAGGACTACATGACAGCCTCGTCAACTACCTGGGCAATCGCGATCCGCAGATGCTGTTATGCCTGCACGAAGAACACGCGGTTGCCATCGCGCATGGTTGGGCCAAAGTTACAGGCACACCATTGGCCGTAATCCTACATGCGAACGTCGGTGTAATGCACGCTTCCATGGCCGTATATAATGCATGGTGCGACCGCGTGCCGATGCTGATTTTCGGCGCTACAGGTCCGGTGGATGCCGCCAAGCGCAGGCCTTGGATTGACTGGATACATACGTCGCGCGATCAGGCTGCGATCATCCGCCCTTATGTGAAATGGGATGACCAGCCCGCTTCGCTGGAGGCGTCATTATCTTCGATGTTGCGGTCTTCGATTATCACACAGACGGCACCCAAGGCGCCAACCTATGTCTGTTTTGACGTATCCGTACAAGAAGAGCCAATCGACGAAATGCCGGCGTTTCCGTCACCAGAGCGCCATGCCGCACCCCGAATGGCGCAATTCTCGGAATCCGATGCACGTTCGGTTTTAGATTTGCTGGAAACATCAGAAAAACCGGTCTTCTTGATGGGGCGGGTGTCGCGCGATCAGGCAGATTGGGACCGGCGCGTCGCGCTCGCGGAGCATTTCGGGGCCCGTGTTGTCACTGATATCAAGACCGCCGCAGCATTTCCAACATGCCATCCACTGCATTTTGGTGCACCGGGCTACTTTGTGTCGCAGGATGCTGCGCAGCGTATCGGTCAAGCCGATCTGGTTGTCAGCTTCGATTGGGTTGATCTTGGTGGAACATTGCAACAGGCCGATGTCGACCTTGAGCGCACTAAAGTTGTAAATATCTCGCTCGATTCCCTGCTGACCAATGGCTGGTCGCTGGACCACCAGTCGCTCTCACCTTCGGACCTTACCATGTTGGCGGACCCCGACGAAGCGATCCGTGCAATCTGTCTGGCAGCGGGGCTTTCAGATATGGCTGTTGGGAAAATGGCAATCGAGGCACCGGCGCGTCCCGATCATCATCCGGATGCTCAGATATCCATCGACTCTCTTTCTGATGTTTTGGCCGACGCGTTGAGCGAGGAAACCGCGAGCTTTTTACGCCTCACACTGAGCTGGAACGGCTCGAAATGTGATTTCCGCGGCCCTCTGGATTATCTCGGATATGATGGCGGCGCAGGCATCGGTTCAGGGCCTGGAATGGCTGTTGGATCCGCCCTCGCGTTTAAAGATTCCGATCGCCTGCCGGTCGCTGTCTTGGGGGATGGCGATTTCATGATGGGGGCAACCGCAATCTGGACGGCAGCACATCACAAAGTTCCGTTGCTCATAGTCGTCGCGAACAACCGGTCTTATTTCAATGATGAGGTGCATCAGGAGCGCGTCGCAATTGATCGGAGCCGGCCCGTAGAAAACAAACATGTCGGGCAGGCAATCGGCGAGCCGGACATCGATATCGCCGCGATTGCAGCAGCGCAGGGAGCCAAGGCCTTCGGGCCGGTGAAGACGATCGGGGAGCTAAACACAACACTCGCAGAGGCGATCCGTGCCGCGCAAGAAGGGAAAACCGTTGTTGTCGATGCAAGAGTGACGCCTGGCTATAGCGACGACATGACCGACGGGATGACCAACAACTGATTTGAGTAATTCTCCCGTTTGGCGTATTCATCGCGAATAACATAGAATGCATGCAACGTTGGGTCGCAGGCAAAAATCGCGAACCCGGAGATGCACAAGTGACAGAATTACCCCCTGAAGGTAGCATTCCGCATTCGGCCGGACAGTCGGAAGAGCGAATTGCGCGGTTGGTTCGACTTGCTGCGCGCGCTTTCAACCGGTCTTTACAGATGCGGTTAAACACCGAGGGCGTGACGTTCGGCCAGTGGATATTTTTACGAATATTGTGGAGCCACGATGGCCTTTCACAGCGTGAACTGAGCGACAAGGCACACTTGACCGAGCCAACCGCGCATTCCGCATTGCGTCGCATGGAAGAGCTTGGCTTTATTGTTCGCCGGAACGTTGGCAGCAACAAGAGACGCCAACATGCCTTTCTGACGGAGAAGGGCTGGGATTTGCGCGATCGTTTAGAGCCAATGGCTGTTGAAACCAACGAATCTGCCATTGCAGGGCTCAAGGATGATGAGGTTACGATCCTGCGCCGTGCATTGAGCAAAATGATTCGAAACCTTGAACATGATGAAAAGGTTGGCGCTTCCCGAGGCCTAAAGATTCCCTCTACGCGTTCGCGCAACGGCCTTTGATCTGAATCCCCAGAAAAATTCTGTGTGCAGTCGATATTTTCGATTTTTGTTAGAAAATAAGATATCTAAGTAGTTGACAGCGGCGCGATTTGATTAAATCATAGCCGTCTAAGTATGTAGTCGGTCCGCCGACCGCTGAAAAAACGTTTTGACGGTTTTTGCCGCAAAGCAAACTGGGAGGAAGACCTAATGAGACTGACTGCACTGGCGGCTGCTATTTGCATCGCTGCAACAACGACTTTCGCCGTCGCGGAACCTGTGAATCTTACTTTGTCCGGTGGTAACCCCGGCGGGCTATGGTCGCTTCTCGGCGCTGGTATTGACCGCGCGACCAAAGTTGATGATTCATCTTCTGTCGTGACATATCAGGCGACTGGTGGTGGTTTTGCGAACATCGGTCTGCTTGGCACCAACCGTTCGGACCTTGGTTTGGTACATGACGCAGAAGCAAAAATCGCACTGGACGGCGGTGAGCCGTTCCAAGCACCCGTTGAGAACATGCGCGCCATTGGCTACATGTACAACTGGGCACCAATGCATTTCTTCCTCGAGCGCTCGGTTGCTGAAAAATACAACATTGACAGTATTGACGATATCGCGACCAGCGGGGGAGCGGTGCGGATCGGGATCAACCGGTCCGGCAACATTACATCAAACATAGCCCTGCATATGCTAGAATTGGTTGGTGTAACCGAGGAGTCACTTAGCAACGCAGGCGGACAATTTGTTCGCGCCGGAGCGAACGAGCAGGCCGATTTGATTCAGGACGGGCGCCTGGATATGATCACAAACGGAATTTTCATTAACCACTCTTCCTTCAGAGCTGTGAACGAAAACAGTGATGTTGTTTTGCTGGCGGTTCCTGCGGAGGTTATCGCCGCGACGAATGAAGCATTCGGGACAGGTACAATGGTCATTCCTGCTGGCAGCTATCCTAATCAAGCTGGCGATCTTGAAACTGTTACCCTCGGAGCACTTCTGGTCACCACAGATGCAATGGACGACGCAACCGCAGGTTCTCTGGCAAGCTCGCTGCTTAACCACATGGATGAAATTCGCGCCGTACACGGAGCCATGAAAGCGCTGTCACCAGAACTTCTTGCAAAGCCGAGCGTTCTTGAATTCCACCCAGCTGCAGCTGCAGTCTATAAAGAAGCAGGTTTGATCAAGTGATAGGTTCTCTTGTAGCCACCGGCCGCAGGCGTACGCTTGCGGCTGGTTCGCAGCGCACCCTGATTATTGCTTCCGCAATCTTTGCAGGTTGGGTCGTATACGCGAATTTGTTCACAATTTCCGACCCTCTTATTCTGGGCATTCTTTTTGTCAGCGGAATTTACACAATCTTGTTTGTCGCGATCGGTGCAACACCTAACGCGCCGAACAAAGTGCCCTTCTATGATTGGATTTTCACGCTACTCAGTATCTCGTGCGGTATCTTTTTCTTCTTAAATGCCGGGGCAATTTCGGACCGCATTAGCTTGCTCAATCCGTTCACGCCGGCACAGCTTTTCTTCGGAAGTGCTTTGTTATTCCTGACGCTGGAAGTGACGCGCAGAACCACAGGTCTGGGTTTGACGGGCGTTGTCGTCCTGTTCTTGCTATACAACCAGTTCGGATCTTACCTTCCGCCACCATTCGGACACGGCATATCTGAATATACTTATCTTCTTGATATTCTGGTGTTTACTACAGACGGAGTTTTCGGCGTTCCGATTCAGGTTGTGGCCAGCTATGTCTTTTTGTTCGTAATGTTCGGTACGTTTTTGTCGAAATCAGGCGGCGGAGAGTTTTTCTTTAACCTCGCGTCATTGGTCACCGGAAAATCGAGGGGTGGTCCAGCAAAGATTGCGGTTCTTTCTTCGGGCCTTTACGGAACAATGTCGGGAAGTCCGACTTCGGACGTGGTCGCGACCGGTTCGATTACCATTCCCGTAATGAAACGCCTTGGTTACAGTGCTCGTTTTGCAGGCGCGGTAGAAGTTGCGGCATCTACAGGCGGTAGCGCGATGCCACCGATTATGGGATCAGCGGCATTCATTCTCGCCGAATATACCACAGTCCCTTACAAAGAAGTTGTGCTAGCTGCGTTGTTTCCCGCCTTGCTTTATTACCTAGGCGTTTTTCTTCAGGTTCACTTCAGGGCCGTTAAGGAAGACCTCAGACCGTCCGATGGCGAAATTCCGACAGCTGCTGAAACGTTCGGGACAGGTTGGGTATTTCTCATACCTATCTTCGGGATAGTAGCAGCCCTTGTTGCAGGTTATTCGCCCACATTCACTGCGGGTGTTGGAGTATTGGCGGCAGTCATAGCCTCTGGCCTTCTGAAAGCCACGCGGCTTTCGCCATGGCAGATCGTAGAGGGGCTTGGCGAAACTACGCTTCGAATTCTTCCAGTGGCCGGTGCATGTGCCGCTGCAGGTTTGGTGATTGGTGGTTTATCGATGACCGGATTAGGTATGAAGTCAGCTAACGTGATCCTGACAGTCAGTGGAGGGCAGCCGGCTTTGACGTTGATAATTGCCGCCATTGTGACGATCATCTTGGGTTTGGGAATGCCGACTCCAAGTGCTTACATTCTTGCAGCAGTACTGGTTGGTCCCGCGCTGGCAAAGCTCGGATATCCGATTCTTCAAAGCCACATGTTCTTGCTCTACTACGCAATTATGTCTGCACTTACGCCACCGATTGCGGTTGCAGCGCTGGCAGCGGCCGCAATTGCCGATACAGATCCTTTCAAGATTGCATTTTCGGCAGTTAGGCTCGCAGCCATCGGGTTTCTTATGCCATTTGCGTTCATCTGGAACCCCGGGTTGCTTTTGCTAGGTGATTTTACGACGAACACTGTGGCTTTGATCGGTGGTTTGTTTGCTACTGCTGCAATAGCGATTTCGATCGAGGGCTATATCGGCGTAGCACTAAGTCCGGTGGAGCGAATTATCCTCGTGGTTGCTGCCATTGCCGCAGTGTTGCCAAGCATACCATTGGCGTTTGTAGGTATTGCCGTGATTATTGCAATGGCTGTGCGCTATGTCATGTTGCTCCGCAAGCAGGACCCCATAAATCTGTCGTGAACCACAAAAGAACGGCAGGGCACACTCCCTTTGCCTTGCCTTTCCAATCCGCGATGGGCCAGAACAAAAATGACCTCGTTAGACAATGGAGATAGCCGTGCCAGCAAAGAGTAAAATCACTAACGGCAAACAGGCTAGAGATGAATCAGACCTCGTAGAGATGCGCTCGATGCCTGTTTTCTGGAAAAGGTGGGCGGTGAGCATGCTCGCGGTCTATCCTCCGCTGGTATGCTTGGTGCTTGCCTCCAGATACGTGCTCGATTCAACGCCTGTGGTCCTTTCATTGTTCATCATCGCGACTTGCCTGACGGGCCTGACTACCGGTCTGATATTGCCATTCCTGAACCGTCAGCTTCACGACTGGCTATATCAATAAGGATTTGCCCAACTGTAATTACAGTTCTCAGCTTGACATATAAACTTAGATAGCTAAGTAATTAATCAAACTAATGTAGTCACTTTTGCTAAGGAGGAACTTATGCTTACTCACGAAGAAAACGAGCTTCTTACACGTGTTGAAAACGATGCTCCCATGGCGCAGCTCATGCGTCAACACTGGACACCGGTGTGCCTTGTCGAAGAAGTCGATACACCCGACGGCAATCCTTTGCGTGTGGAGGTACTCGGCGAAACTTACGTTGCTTTCAGAGATACAAAAGGTCGCCTTGGGATGCTCGATGAGCTTTGCCCGCACCGCAAAGCTTCTCTCGTATATGGACGCAACGAAGATTGCGGGCTTCGTTGCTTGTATCACGGCTGGAAGATGGACGTTGATGGCAATATTGTCGCTATGTCGTCGGAGCCCGAAGGCAGCCCGTTGATGGACAAGGTCAAGGCGCGCGCCTACCCGTTACGTGAATGGGGTGGTTTTGTCTGGGCATGGCTGGGTGAAAAAGACGACATGCCAGAATTCCAACCGCCCGCATTTGCGCCGGAGGAGGATACACCGGTTGCGGTACTCAAGATCCGTGTTCCTGCAAACTGGGCCCAAATCCACGAAGGTCAGATTGATTCTGCCCACTCTTCCTCTTTGCACTCGTCCACAATGAAGCCCGCCCGGGTCGAAAGTGCGTCGGCAGATGACAAGGCCTGGTACCGTCCCTCGACGGACAAGTCACCGCGCATGCAGACCGAAACGACGAGCTATGGTTTCCACTACGCCGCGATCCGCAAGCCAATCAAGAATGCAAAGACGCACAACTATCTCCGGATCACCGAGTTCATCGCGCCTTACTACTCACTGATTCCGCCAAACAACAATTACAAAGTGGCCAGCGTGATCGTGCCAATTAATGACGACGAAACCGCATTTCACTTTCTGGCATTTGGTGGCCCCAATGTACCATCGAATGCCGAATGGCGCGCGTTTAACCACGCGGTTCCAGGTAAGGATGTGGACAAGAAGTGGCGGACCAAGCGGACACTCGAAAATGACTTCATGCAAGACCGTGAGTTGATGAAAGAGGGCCATTTCACAGGTGTTCCCGGTATTCCGAACGAAGATATCATCATGTGGGTGTCCATGGGCAGCCGGGTACAGCGTTCTACCGATACACTTGGCGCGTCCGACCTGGCGATTGTCGAGTTTCGCCGCTTGATGGCAGATGCCGCGCAGAAAGTGGCAGATGGCGGCAAGGCGATCGGAACGGAGTCCGAAATCCCGCAGGGGCAAATTGCGTCCCACGAAGGTGTTCATCCGAAAGAAGTCGATTGGCGTACACTTGTTTCTTCCCCGTCGGCAGATCAAGCCGCCGAGTAAGCTGTGTTTTCTAGGCCAAACTGCGCACCGACCTGTCAAAGGTGGGTGCGCAGTTTGTTTGCACTTGCGGAATGGCCAACCGATTTCAGCGAGTCTAGCTTAGACAGGCCGCTAAAGAATTGAAGGGCAGCCAATATGGGTGAGATATATGCACTACTTTCGGCGGTAAGTTTTGGCATCGCCGGTGCCGCTGTCGCCAAGGGTGCCTCCAAAGCGAAGGGCGACAACGGTGTCTTCCTTTCAATCATGCTTACGCTCGCCCTGTCGAGCGTGATCTGGCTGGCGTGCGGCATCGACCTCACAACCGTTGACGACACGCGCTCATTTCTGATCGGCATCGGGTTCTTCATCTCCGCGGGTGTATTAGCGACAGTTTTTGGGCGGTTGACGAATTTCCGGTCTATTGCGCTATCCGGTGCTATTCGCTCCAGCCTGTTCAGGCGGCTGATCCCGGTGTTTTCCACAGCACTTGCTTTTGTCCTGCTTCAAGAGCGTTACTCGGTAATGGTTCTTGTGGGTATGATCGTGATCCTGTGCAGCATCGCCGTTGCAATGTGGGTACGGGTGCCACAAATCTCCGCTAAAGCGTCCGCAATACCCACGGGTAATCTCCAGCTCGGCCTCTTGCTGGCAGCGGTTTCAGCCCTTTGTTATGCTCTCGCTTATGTCGCGCGCAAATTGGCATTGGAGGACCTGCCAGACGCTGCCTTGGGCGCGCTTGTGGGCGCTTTGACCGGTGTTGTGTGGTATTTTATCGCGGCGTGCATAAGTGTTCGATATCGCATGGCGATAACCTCTGTTTTGAAGTCGTCCGGCATCTGGCAGTGGATGGCTGCCCTCGGAATGTCTTTTGGGCAAATCCTGCTGTTCTTTGCTTTGCTTTCGGCACCTGTCGCGGTGGTTGCGATCATTGGGTCGCTCGAGATGTTTGTCGGTGCATATTTTGCAGCCTTTCTGTTCAAGAGCGAACCTGTGCCGGGCCGCGCGATGATCCTGGCGACAATAGTCGCCGCGATTGGTGTTGCGATGGTAGCAATGGGTTAAGCTGTATTATCGACAGTGAATCTGTTGTCTTGACCCGTCCCACTTTCGTACGTCGCCGAGTCCTGGCGAAAATCGCATTTCATCCTCTACCTCCTCCCTGTGAGTGAAGTACTGGCGGCACTGAACCTTTCAGTGCCGCCTCTTTTACCTTTTTGATTTTCCCCTTTAAAAACATACCCTTTTCTTTCATTCCTTCACCGAATGTATAATATAGTGAGTGGCTAAATGTGACCCACTGTGGCGTTTTCAGTCACATGAAACTTCGTCACCAAGTGGGTCTCAACATTCAGAAACTGCGCCGCGAACGCGGCATCAGTCAGGAAGATCTTGCGCTGATGGCGAAGGTCAATCGTGGCTATATGGGCAAGCTGGAGAATGCGAAGAATTCAGCCAGTTTGGACATGGTTGAGAGGATCGTGACGGCCTTGAATGTCGTGCCGTCCTGGCTGCTTGTCGGAGACGAGCCTTTCCAGTTTGTACAACGCTTCGATAAAGAAAAGGGAGTGTTTCGCCCGATGGAAATTGCCGATGAAAGCTCAAAACCAAGCCCGAAGAAATCCAAACGCCTAAAAGCGAATATTGCTCAAGAGGGCGTCATTCTTTCAGATGAACCCGCCATTGTGGTTTAGAGCGACTACACGTGGAATAATGGCGAGATCATCCGGTATTGATGGTGTGGATGCCCCACCCCGAAACCGGCATCAAACTGTGCCATAGTGGTGATGTTGAAAGCACCAAACCGGAGGAGGCATCCATGAACGAAGTTACAATGATTGGCGTAGACTTGGCAAAGTCAGTTTTCCAAGCGCATGGCGCGACAGCGACGGGTGAACCCGTGTTC
>DRFG01000081.1 GCA_011050655.1 Roseobacter sp. | reverse complement strand
TTGCGGCGGCATTAACTGCAATCACGGGCTACGATTATTTGCGCAAGGCCTTGCCTCATTTGGTGGAGACGCGGTGATGGACATATTATATTTTGCCTGGGTGCGGGAACGCATCGGCGTGCCACGCGAGCGGATAGAGACATCGGCGGCCACTGTATCCGATCTGGTTGCCGAACTGCGCAGTCGTGAAGAAAGATACGAGCTGGCGTTCTCTGATCTTGGCAGCTTGCGTGTTGCGGTGGATCAAGAGCTTGCCGACTTTGACGCCTCTTTGGCCGGGGTGCGTGAGGTTGCTTTCTTTCCTCCGATGACTGGGGGCTGATATGTATGTATCGGTTCAGGACCAACCTTTTGATCTGGGCACAGTGTCGGCTAAATTTGCCGAAGGCCACAGTAATAACGGCGCGATTGTTACCTTTACCGGTCTTGTACGTGGAGGAGCTGACGATCGGCTGGAAGCCATGGAGATCGAACATTATCCGGGCATGACCGAAGCTGCATTAAATGCGATGGCCGAAAACGCGATCAACCGTTTCTCCTTAGGTGATGCCTTGATTATTCATCGCTACGGGAGGCTGGTGCCGGGGGAGATGATCATGATGGTGGCCACGGCGGCGCGCCATCGCAAGAACGCTTTCGAAGCGGCCGAGTTCCTGATGGATTACCTTAAATCGCGTGCACCGTTTTGGAAACGAGAGATTTCAGACAGCGGGGCATCGTGGGTGGCATCGAAGGATGAAGACGAAGACGCGTTAAGTCGTTGGTAGCTTACCCGACTTTATGGGCGTCGATATAGGCGCGCATTTCCTCGGCTTCGTGGCGCGCATCGCGCAGGCCGTCCATCGCAGCGCGCAGTTCTGCCTCTGTCTGGCTTAGTTGGTTGGTCAATTCTGCCTCGCGTTGCTGAAGATAGGTGATCGCCTGATCGCGGGTTTCTTCAGCCTCGTGTAATTCCTGGCTCATTCTATCAAGCTGGGCGACATCATCTGCTGCGACGCGGGTAAACCTATGTAAGAGCCAGTTCGCAAACCAGCCCAGACAAAATGCGACGAATAGGATAATCGCAGTTGCGATGACAAATTCGGTTCTGCTCATGTCAATTGCCTTCTTGGGTCGGTTCAGATGAGCCGTCTATATCGCTGGTTTCGGTGGCGTTTTCCAGACCTGTTTCGTTATCCTTTGCGGAGAGTTCAGGACGGATCAGCTTGAATTCGATACGGCGGTTCGCCTCGCGGCCTTCTTCGGTGTCATTTGCGGCTACGGGCGCTTCTTCGCCGAAACCTTTTGCGATGAAAGAGCCAGTAAGCACACGGCGGGCACGCAGTTCGTTCAGCACGGATTCAGCACGCGACTGGCTGAGAGCAAGGTTCATCTCTTCGCGACCCTGACTGTCGGTGTAGCCCTGTATCTCCAGTGCGACGTCCCCACAGGTCTTAAGAAGTTCGGATATCCGGTCCATCGTTCCGAGCGCTGAGGCGTCAATGGTGGCACTACCAGGTTCGAAATTGATCTTTCCAGCCGCAACGATGTCACCTATCTGGCCTTCGCATTCTTCCGGGGTGGGCAGCCCCAACACAGGGTCGAGCTTTTCTTGATAGACGACTGCAATGTCGTAATCCTGACCTTCACCCAACTTACCAGCCAGCAACGTGGCTATTTGAGATCCTGCATCAGGATTGCCTGTATTGCCGCTTACGCTGACAGTATCAGGGGTAGCGATCACCGTCCCATTGGATAACTTGGACAATGCATCAAGCGCAGACAGGACGCGCGTGGGCCAATCTGAAGGCAAGTCGTCGACAATCCGGGCCGCAGTGTAGACGTTTTTCGACCCGAAACTCGCTTTGGCATAGCTATCCGCCAAATTGCGCAACGCATCGTCGCTGAGCCGCCCGCGCAACTGCACCTGACCTTCAGGAGAGAGGGTGGCGACAAATTCGGGCGGACCGGCGTTGGGGTCCACTTCCTTGGGCAGGCGGGAATCCAACACAAAAACGTCGGGCAAAGAGGTTTCAAGTTCACCTATGACGCGGTCAAATAGCGACTGATCCGTACCCTCGGCAGCAACCAAGCTGATATCAGCATCGGCAAAGGTAACGGAGCCTCCGCCAATTTTTGCTAACGCGGCAATGGCTTTGTCTACCGCTTCGGACCAGCGTGGGCTGGGTACTCCGAGACCAACGGTGCAGCGTAGCGGTTCTATGGCACCGGCGGCTTTTGCGGCATTGAGAATTCTGAGGCTGGCTTTGTCCGTGTCGGCACTACAGGCATCGAACCCGCTGGTGTCGTCGCGAATTTGGAACCGGAGGGTGAAAGGCGTTATCACGGGGCGGGGTGCCGCGATATCGAGGGTGATGTTCAGGCCGGGGGGCGCGGAACGGGTTAACAACGTTTCCAACCGTGCCTTTGCTTCCGGGCTGTCTGAAATCGCAGTGATTGAGACGCGCCCGGCTGAAGCGGAGATTTTGGCTCGAGGTAATTTCTCAATGGCGGATATGGCAAAAGCGAAGGCATCTTCCCAACCGTCTGGAGAAGGATAATTTGCGGATTCCAGCAAATCGGCGACATTTTCGGTGCCGACCAGGGCATTGAAACGCGCGTTGGCCGCTTCGCGGTCGGTGGTGGTAGGAATCAGGCCGATTATCGATACACCTGAGTCGTTGCGCAGGATTTCGGCTGAGAATTTGGGCGCTGCGATAGCCGCCTGTGCGACGACTTCCATTTGATCGATGACCCGCGCCGCGTCGACGACTGAACCGGCCGCGCTCAGGGCATTAAAGCGCAAGACTTCGTTGGGCGCTGTGCCCGACAAGGTTACTTTCAGCCCATCGGCTTCGACTTCGGCCCAGGGCATGGCTTTGTCATCCAAAACATTGCGTACGCCGATCTCGGAGCTTTCCTCAATCAAGGTGACCGAAAAGTTGGCCGCAACGAGAGATGCCCCCGCAGCGAAGAAAAATGTAAAGGCAATGATTAGAAGTGCAGATAGACGCATAAGCTCGTTTCTGAAGCCGTTGATATGATGACTGTTGATACGTGCCGCAGCGCTGGTGCGCAATCACACCAATAGCGCAATTGCGAAAAACACAAGCGGGATCATGCCGGTATCACGATTGGACCGAAACAGTTGCAGGAGCTTTTGGTTATTGTTGATGTCGAGGCCTCTTAATTGCCAAGCCATATGCCAGCCCATCCCCCATGGACCGCCCAATGCCAAAACCATAGCCAAGAACGAAGCTTGATCTCGCAATGCGAAGATCACGGCCAATCCCATTAGCCCGACCGTTGCCATTAAAAAACGCCGCAACCATTGCGATGTGCTTTCTCCGAACAGGCGGGCGGTTGATTTCACGCCGATCAACGCGTCGTCCTCGGCATCTTGATGCGCATAGATGGTGTCGTAAAATAGCGTCCAGCCGATCCCTGCTAGATACAGCACCACCGCCGGAGCGCCGAGCGACCCTGTGTGTGCTGTCCAAGCCAACAAGGCCCCCCAATTGAATGCAATGCCTAAAAATACCTGTGGCCACCAAGTGAAGCGTTTTGCGAACGGGTAAACAGCAACAGGCAAAAGCGCCAGAATACCAAGCGAGATGGCCGCATGGTTGAAGCTGAGCAATATAATAAACGCAATCAGGGCCTGTGCGACCATCCAGATGATAGCGCCGGTAACACTAACCTGACCGGAAGGAATCGGTCGTGACCGTGTACGCGCAACCTGAGCGTCAATATTACGGTCTGTGATATCGTTCCAAGTACAGCCCGACCCACGCATCAGCCACGCCCCCAAAGCGCACCCGACTAAGATCCACAGGTCAAACCAGCTTGCTTTCTGATCGTAGAGCATCGCCAGTGCAAGCCCCCACCAAGACGGAAGCAAAAGCAGCCAAGTCCCTATCGGTCGGTCAGCGCGGCTGAGCCTTAGATAGGGCCGGAGGAATGAAGGAGCATAAAGGTCCACCCAATTGTCACGGCGGGCGTCTGCGACACGTGTGTTATCATTGGCATCTGGTGCAGAGGGGTGGTCTTGCATATATCTGTGCCTATGAACGCAAAAATTAGACTTTATGTAGAACATCCGCTGGGGCAGGAGCAATCCGTTCCTTTAGAAAAGGCTCAAGCTCACTATCTTTTTGGAGTGATGCGGTTGGGCGTCGGGGCGTCGGTGCTGCTGTTCAATGGCGCTGACGGTGAATGGCGCGCGGATGTCGTGGAAGCTGGTAAGCGGGGCGGTGTATTAACTTGCACTGAGCAAACCAAACCTGTGCAGATGCCACCGAATCTTTGGCTGATCTTCGCTCCCATCAAGAAGGCACGGACCGATTTCATCGTTGAAAAGGCGACCGAGATGGGAGCACGCCGGATCATACCGGTTCAGACAGAGTTTACCAATTCAGGTCGGGTCCAGCGGGACCGTTTGCAGGCTCATGCAATCGAAGCGGCTGAACAGTGCGGCGGGACATTCGTGCCGGAGGTAGCAGAGATGCAGCGATTTGATCGCTTCTTGGACGGGTGGGATGCGCAGAGGTCCTTGATGTTCTGTGACGAGACTCTGGTTGGGGAAGCCGTATCGTTAGGGCAGGTGAAATCAAGTGGCTGGGGTATACTGATCGGACCTGAGGGAGGATTCTCAGAGCGCGAAAGAGAACGTTTGCGCAGGCAGGCATATGCCCGATCCGTGACGTTGGGACCACGGATATTGCGCGCCGATACGGCGGCTGTGGCGGCGATGACCGTCTGGCAGCAAACGTTCGGGGATTGGACGTGAACGAAGCGCCTGTTGTTGATGTCAGACTGGTGGGGGTTTCACACCCCCCCGCCCCCGTGGAGTTTTCCCGGCAAAATGAAAGTAGAGTGCGCGCATGAGTTTCTTGAGACCCGAGGCGAAAGAAGGGCTATGGCGGTGGCGCGAGGTGTTGACCGGCGCGGCGGTAGCACTGATCGGGCTGTGGCTCGTGTTGGGTCCGGGGTTGTTGCTTGCCATTCCAGGCTATGTATTGGTGATAGCGGGTGGGGCGTTCATCTTGATCGGCGTGCAGCGGATACGGTTTCGCAAGACTGGCTTGGGCGCGGGCGCGGTGCAAATTGACGAGGGGCAGATCAGCTATTTTGGGCCTTTGACAGGGGGCGTAGTCGCCTTGCGCGAGATCGAGCGACTGAGCCTTGAGCGTGG
>DRFG01000080.1 GCA_011050655.1 Roseobacter sp. | reverse complement strand
CTACGGCTCCGCCACCAACAACCAGTGCTTTGACTTGAGTTTTCATGAATCCAATGCTCCGCCGGAATGAGTTTCAGCGACATTTAGCAGCCCCAGCATAAAACGCACGGCCCAGCCGACCCATGACGGTACAAATGCGACCAACAGTCAAAAACCTGAAGCTGCACCCTTCCAAATGGAAACAAATCCCCGCCGGAGGCACCTACGCCCCTGCCAAAGGCGGGGGCAAACATCATGCCGCGCTTTAGCGCGTCAATACTATTCGGCAGGTAAAATTTTACCAGGGTTCATAATATTATTCGGGTCCAAGGCGTGTTTGATCATGCGCATCACATCCACAGCTCCCCCTAACTCCTTAACCAAATAGGGGCGCTTGCCCTGCCCGATCCCGTGCTCCCCGGTGCACGTACCCTCCATTGAGATCGCTAGATCGTTGAGCCAGCTAACGTATTGCTCGGCCCGCGCGACTTCATCGGCATCCTCCATGTCCAACAACAGGGATGCGTGAAAATTTCCATCGCCCGCATGGCCGACAATCGGCGCGATCAGACCCAGCTCGGTCGCTTTGGCATTCGCGGCCCCCACGGCCTCTGCCAATCGTGATATCGGCACGCAAACGTCGGTCGCTACCGCTTTGCAGCCCGGCCGCAACGCCAGCATCGCCCAATACGCATCATGCCGCGCCTGCCACAGACGGTTGCGCTCGTCCATCGTGGTGGTTGCCTGATAATCCGTGCCCCCCTTTTCCTCGGCCAATGCGGCAAAGGTCTCGGTCTGTTCGACGACCCCCGCGTCCGAGCCGTGAAATTCCAACAACAGCATCGGTGTCTCTGGCAAGGACAGTTTTGAATAACCGTTGACGGCCTTTACAACCATGGCGTCCAACAGCTCTATCCGCGCCACCGGCAGACCGTATTGAATGACGCTTTGTACAGTCTCACAGGCCGCTTCCACTGACGGGAATGAACAGCGGGCTGAACTTATCGCCTCGGGGATGCCCTGCAGTTTCAGCGTGATCTCGGTGATCACAGCCAGCGTGCCTTCTGAACCAATCAACAGCCGGGTCAGATCATAGCCTGCCGACGACTTGCGCGCCCGTGCCCCGGTTCGGATGACCGTTCCATCCGCCATTACGGCTTCGACCGCCAGTACATTGTCCTTCATCGTGCCGTACCGCACAGCGTTAGTCCCAGATGCACGCGTTGCGGTCATACCGCCGAGCGATGCATTGGCACCGGGGTCAATCGGAAAGAACAGCCCCTGATCGCGCAAATGGGTGTTCAACGCCTCCCGCGTTACCCCCGGCTGCACACGGCAATCCAGATCGCCCGCGTTGACCTCAAGGACGTTATCCATCTGCGACAGATCAACCGAGACGCCTCCTGCTGGTGCATTGACATGCCCCTCAAGCGAGGTGCCCGTGCCAAATGCAATTACGGGCACTTTGTGTGTTGCGCAGACCCTGACGATATCAGACACGTCTTGGGTCGATTTCGCGAAAACTACGGCATCAGGGGCTTGATTCTTGATCCAGGTCGTCGTGTGACCATGCTGTTCACGCAGCGTCTGCCCAGTATGAAACCGTTCGCCAAACTGTTGCTTGAGAATCCCCAAGACAGCGGCAATGCCCGCCTCGTTACGGGGAAGATCGGTGGCTTGAGCCATAACGTTATCCTTTACTCACCAAGAGCGATGCCTTCACGCCGTGGGTCTGCCCCGCCGCGCAGGTCGTGACCAATTGCAATCATATGCAACCCTGACGTAAGCGCCCGCGTACCGGTCTCATAGCCAAGCGCGGTCAACGCCCCAGCCATATCGGCGGCTTGGGTGCCCTCCTCAAGATCATAGGGACCGAAACGGTTGACAGCGTGGGGCAAGGCGACCGCTTGCTGCACGTCCATTCCCCAGTCGAGATATGCAATAATAGCACCCGCCACATAGCCTATGATACGGCTGCCACCGGGGCTGCCCACCGCCAGGACCGGCGTACCATCCTTCATCACGATGGTCGGTGCCATCGAAGACCGGGGGCGCTTGCCCGGTTCGACCCGATTGGCAATCGGCACGCCGTCGGCGTGACTGCTGAAAGAGAAATCCGTTAACTCGTTGTTTAACAAAAACCCATCTACCATCAGGCGGCTGCCAAATCCGTTTTCGATTGTCGTGGTCATGCTGGCGACATTGCCCATACTGTCCACGATCGAGATATGCGAGGTCGACGGCAACTCTATCGCCCTATCATCCGCCCAATTCAACGCATGATCAAAAGCGGGAACCCCCGGGGCCACTTCGGGCAATGCGTCATCACCGGCCAACAGCTTGGCCCGCTCTGACAGATAGCCAGGGTCAAGCAGCCCCTTGACCGGTACAGGCACATAATCACTATCCGCGACATACCGCCCCCGATCCGCAAATGCGAGACGCGAGGCATCCCCGATCAGCCGCAAGACGTTTTCATCCGCGGGGCCTGCGCTCAGGTCATAGCCGTTCAGCAGGCCAAGAATTTGCCCCACGGCCAAAGCGCCAGAGGACGGTGGGCCCATCCCGCACACATCGTGTTCGCGATAAGAAGCACAAACCGCAGGGCGTTCTTTGACCCTATAGATGGCCAGATCAACTTCGGACAACACACCGGGGTTGCCCTGTGCCCCCTGCACCGTCGCGACAATATCTTGAGCAATCTTACCTGTATAGAACGCTTCCGTGCCCCGTTGTGCCAACGTCGAAAGAGTGCGTGCGTAGTCTGGATTCTTAAGGGTGTCTCCGGCTTGAACCGGCGTTCCGTTCGGCATGAAATAGGCCGCAGCGGTGGCGGAACTGGCCAGACGCTCGGCATCCTCGGCCACCAGCCCTGCCAGGCGCGGCGACACGACAAAGCCTTTTTCCGCCATCGCGACTGCCGGTGCCAGCAGATCGGACCAATCCTGGTTACCCCACCGCGCGTGGACGGCAGACATCAATGCAGGCGTGCCGGGTGTCCCGACAGATCGCCCTCCCACGACGGCGTCAAAGAACCCTAGCGGTTCCCCCTTATCATTCTGAAACAGTTGCGGGGTCACATCCAGTGGCGCGGTCTCGCGCCCGTCCAGCGTCGTCATCGCACCGCTCGCCGCATCGTACCAAACCAGAAACGCCCCACCCCCAAGGCCCGAGCTTTGCGGCTCCACCAGCCCCAACATGGCTTGCACCGCAACCAACGCATCCGCCGCCGTACCCCCCTTGGCCAGAACGTTAGCGCCCACTTCGACCGCATAAGGGTTGGCAGCGGCGACCATCCAGTTCTGCGCGATCACGGGCTTGCCCGCCGCTTTGGCGTCGAACGCCGCCGTAACCCGTGGTGACATGCCGGCAAAGGTGCCGCTGCCCGAGGCTTCCGGTGCCACGCTATCTGCGACCTGTTGAGCCGTGGCACCGCCGGCCAGAAACAAGGTGAACACTGAAAGTATAATGCGCATGGGAAATCTCCGGCAGAGGGTTACAACATCGACGGGACGACCTGATCCGGGGGGCGGTGGCCGTCTTCGAACGTCTTAATGTTGATGATTACCTTCTCGCCCATTTCAATGCGACCTTCCAATGTGGCTGATCCCATATGCGGCAGCAGAACGACATTATTCAGTTCGCGCAGCCGAGGGTTGATATCAGTACCGTGTTCGTAAACATCCAGCCCTGCACCCTGTAATTCGCCGGCGCGCAACATCCGCGTCAGAGCATTTTCGTCAATCACCTCGCCCCGAGATGTGTTCACGATCACCGCTTCAGGCTTCATCAGCTTCAACCGGCGGGCGTTCATCAGGTGAAACGTGCTTGGGGTATGCGGGCAATTGATGCTCAGCACGTCCATCCGCGCTACCATCTGATCAAGACTTTCCCAATAGGTGGCACCCAACGCTTCCTCGATCTCGGGGCGCAAGCGGCGGCGATTATGATAATGCACCTGCATGCCAAAAGCCGCAGCGCGCCGCGCCACCGCCTGACCGATCCGGCCCATTCCAAGGATACCTAGGCGGCGGCCGCTGACCCGCCCCCCCAATAATGCTGTGGGTGCCCAACCTTTCCAATCGCCAGATTGCATCTGGGCCATGCCTTCAGACATGCGCCGTGTCACGGCCAGAACCAGCGCCATTGTCATGTCGGCGGTGTCGTCGGTCAGCACACCAGGGGTGTTCGACACCAGAAT
>DRFG01000079.1 GCA_011050655.1 Roseobacter sp. | reverse complement strand
GTGTCCAGCAGTGTCGTCATCCGTTACGTTTTGCCCGCAGGATGAAATAGATGCCGATGGCAATCATCGGCAAGCTCAGCAGTTGCCCCATCGTCAAACCCCAGCCGCTGACCTGCCAAGCAAGCCCCAAAGGGTTGCCCGGGCTGACAAACTGCGCATCAGGCTGCCGTACGAATTCGACAACGAACCGCGCAAGGCCGTAACCGGTCAGAAATGTCCCGCCGATCAGGCCTTCGTATTTCAGCGCGCCACGACGCCAAGCCATATAAATCAGCAACGCCCCCAGGATCAGCCCTTCGAGCAATGCCTCGTAAAGCTGCGACGGATGGCGGGCACATATGCCTGCTACGTCTGGGCAGTTCTGTGCCGACACGGTCGGAAAAGCGACACCCCAAGGAAGATCAGTGGGTCTGCCCCAGAGCTCGGCATTGATGAAATTGGCAAGCCTACCCAAGAACAGGCCCGGCGCCAGACCAAGGCAAACCATGTCACCCGTTGATATTGTGTTGATCCGTTTGCGCAGGGTGAAAATCAGCCCAGCCAAGATCACACCGATGGCACCGCCGTGAAACGACATCCCCCCCTCCCAGACGCGCAGGATTTGTCCGGGGTTCTGTAGGTAATATGCGGGTTGATAAAACAGCACATAGCCCAGACGACCACCTAGGATGACGCCCAAGATGACCCAGAACAATAGGTCTTCGACCTGTTGCCGCGTCATTACCGGCGTGTCATTGCGCCATAGATCGGGGCGACTGATCGCGCGCACGACGATGCGCCAGCCAATGAGAATACCCACTATATATGCAAGCGCGTACCAGCGCAGCGCCAGGGTCATGCCAAACAGGTCAATCGAGAAGATCTCGGGCGATAAATCGGGGAATGTGAGCATTGCAATCATATGCCGATTGAGCCTGCAAACGTCGGAAAGTCAACCTTGCGAGATAGCTGATTGAACACCATATAGTGAATAAGCTTTGAACAGGAGAACAATGCCATGCAGACCCGCAATAAGATATTTGACGATATTTCACAGATGATGACGAATGCGATGGGAGTAGCGCAGGGGGCCAAAACGGAAGCCGAAACAGCCATGAAAGGTATGTTGGACCGCTGGCTGTCCGACCGCGATTTCGTGACGCGCGAAGAATTTGATGCCGTTCGCGCAATGGCACAGAAAGCCCGCGAAGAAAATGAAGCACTGAAGGCACGTCTTGCCGCATTGGAGACAAAGACGTCGACGGAAACCAAGTCCTAAGCGTCAGTCTCTGACAAGCTTAAGGTATTCGTTTACCCAATTTGAAGGCACCGGGGCTGTGGCATTGGTGCTTTCAATTAAGCTGAATATCCGTAAATCGGTATCGCTTTCTTAGCTGGTCTACCACATACGGTCGGCGGGACGGCTCTTATCCACAAGATACTGCGGTTATCCCCTGCCTTTTGTGTTTACTCACAGAAAAATGCTTGCCTCAAAGCGTTCTTCGGCGCACCATATCTGGTATAGGACGTTAAGAACTTAGGCGACCTATAGTGGATACACCCATGTATTGATGCGCTGCGGCGCAAAGGTACCCGACAAAACGAGGTGACGAAATGGCCCTGACAGAGCAGTATCTTGAAGAAGACATTCATCCCATCGACATCGTAGAAACCCTTGCAGCCTTTAACGATTGGGATTTTGATCGAATTTCCGATGAACAGATAGCTATGGCCGTCGAAGGTCAGTGGCGTACCTACTCGATCACATTGGCGTGGTCTGCATATGACGAAATGCTCAAACTGGTATGTTCATTCGAGATGGACCCCCCAGAGGAAAAGCTACCTGCGCTTTATCAATTGCTGAATGATGTGAACGATCAATGCTGGGCAGGTGCCTTCACATACTGGGCCGAACAAAAGATGATGGTATACCGCTATGGGCTGGTATTGGCTGGTGGGCAAGATGCCTCGGCACAGCAAATCAATGCGATGATCAGCGCCGCTGTGCTTGAGGCAGAACGATATTACCCTGCTGTGCAGTTGGTTCTCTGGGGTGACCAAACCCCGAAACAGGCGATCCAAGTAGCCATTGCAGAGGCCTACGGTCACGCGTAAGTGTTACCCCCAAAGTGAAAACTTAGGGGGTAACAACATGCAAGATACACGCATCGCCAAGGACGGATTAGTTCTGCTGGGCTGTGGTAAAATGGGTTCTGCCATGCTGGCCGGGTGGTTGGCGCGAGGCTTGCCAAAGTCTTCGGTGTGGGTCATCGACCCTTACCCCTCGGATTGGCTGAAGGATCAGGGCGTCAACCTTAACCAGGAACTGCCAAAGGCACCTGCCGTTGTGTTGGTCGCCGTTAAACCTCAAATGATGGGCGACGCCTTGCCTACCTTGCAGGCAATGGGCAATGGCAAGACTGTTTTCGTTAGCGTTGCCGCAGGGACCACCATTGCCACGTTTGAAAAGACCCTCGGTAGTCAAACACCAATCGTGCGCGCCATGCCGAACACTCCTGCTGCGATCGGCCAAGGCATAACCGCGATTGTGGGGAATGAACACGTGGGCGCACAGGCTATGGACGAGGCCGAAGAGCTTTTGTCTGCCGTAGGTGACGTGGTGCGTTTGGATGAAGAGGTCCAGATTGATGCCGTCACCGGTGTCAGCGGCTCTGGCCCAGCTTATGTGTTCCACATGATTGAAACGATGGCCGCTGGGGGGGTCGCACAAGGACTAAGCCCCGAATTGGCGTTACAATTGGCCACTGCCACAGTCGCCGGTGCCGGAGCTTTGGCAAAATCTGCTGCCGAGGGTCCGGATCAGCTTCGTATCAACGTGACCAGCCCCAATGGCACGACCCAGGCCGCTCTTGAGGTGTTGATGAACGAGAAAGATGGGTTTCCGGTCTTGTTGAGGCGGGCAGTCGCCGCGGCAGCGGACCGTTCCCGCGAGCTGTCCAATGACTGAGATCAGCTTTGACGATTTTTTGAAGGTCGATGTCCGCGTGGGCACCGTGACCCGTGCCGAAGCATTTCCCGAAGCGCGTAAGCCTGCGATAAAGATGTGGATCGATTTTGGTCCCGAAATCGGAGAGCGTAAGACGTCGGCACAGATCACGGTGCATTATACACCCGAAGCACTTGTCGGTACTCAAGTCATGGGCGTGGTGAATTTTCCGCCTCGTCAAATAGGGCCATTCATGTCCGAGGTTTTGGTACTGGGGGTACCAGATGAAAATGGAGCCATCGTGCTGACGCGACCGACGCAGCCTGCTCCAAACGGAGGACGAATTCATTGACTAAACTATTTATCGCGCGACCAGCGCCACCCGAAGTTCATGCGGCGTTGGAAGGTTATGACGTGACCTACCGCACTGCGTCAACACCGCTTTCTGTGCAAGAGATGCAAACCGCTTTGCGGGATTACGACGGCGTTTTGCCAACGTTGGGCGACCAGTTTTCTGCCGACATTTTTACTAGTGTCGACACACCGCGCTGCAAGATACTGGCGAATTTTGGGGTCGGGTATAATCACATCGACGTTGATGCAGCGCGACGGGCGGGCGTTCAGGTGTCCAACACGCCGGGTGCCGTCACCGACGCCACGGCAGATATTGCCATGACCCTGATGCTGATGACCGCGCGCCGCGCGGGCGAAGGCGAACGGCTGGTACGGTCGGGAAACTGGGCGGGGTGGGAGCCGTCGCAACTGTTGGGGATGCATCTTACGGGCAAGACCGTCGGCATCGTCGGAATGGGCCGTATCGGGCAGGCAGTGGCGCGGCGCTGTCACTTTGGCTTTGAAATGAACGTGAAGTATTACAGCCGCAGCGCCAAGACGCTTTCCTTTACGGCAGAGCATGTCGACGACCTTAGGGTCTTGGCGGCTTCGGTTGATGTGTTAGTGGTGGCGGTGCCCGGCGGTGATGACACGCATCACCTGATCAACGCCGAGATACTTGCGGCGATGCAGCCGCATGGTTTGCTGGTCAATATCGCGCGCGGAAATATCGTGGATGAAGCCGCGCTGATTGAGGCGTTGCAGAATAATACGATTGGCGGTGCCGGTCTGGACGTCTACGAATTTGAACCGAACGTGCCCGAGGCACTACGGGCGTTGGACAACGCGGTTTTGTTGCCCCATTTGGGCACGTCCTCCAGAGAGGTGCGCGTGGATATGTGGATGATGGCTGTCGAAAACCTGAAAGCAGGGGTAGAGGGCGCAGAACCGCCAAACCTGGTTTAGCGCCCGACGGCTTCGCGCCAATGACGGCGGCAAAGCGACACATATGTTTCGTTGCCGCCGATCTGCACTTGAGCACCTTCCTTGATGGCCCTACCGCTGGCATCCCGTCGCACAACCATCGTCGCTTTCTTACCGCAGTGACAAATGGTGCGTACTTCGCGCATTTCGTCAGCCAGTGCCAGCAGGGTGGCGGACCCCGGAAACAGTTGCCCTTGGAAATCAACGCGTAAACCATAGCACATGATCGGAACGCCGAGGTCATCGACCGCGCGCGCCAGTTGCCACACCTGATCGGCGCTTAGAAACTGGGCCTCGTCGATGAATATGCAAGCGCACGGACCGGAATTTAGCCGAGCCGTTATTTTATCAAATAGGTTTTCACTTTGGCCGAAAGTGTCTGCCACCTGACCAATACCTATGCGGGACGCAATGCGCCCATCGCCAGCACGATTATCGAATTGCGCCGTCATCAAATAAGGTGACATGCCGCGTTCCACATAGTTGTGCGCCGCTTGCAGCAATACCGTAGACTTGCCGGCGTTCATCGTCGAATAATGAAAATATAGTTTTGCCATGGCATTCTTTACAAGCAGGGGGTCACGGCGTTCAAGATCGCGTTAAGAGGACGTCGCGGCATAACTGCATATGTCGTCACCCGTGACGTGTCACCAGAACGGACCCGACAGAATATCCTGCACCAAAGGAACAGATCAGGCCCGTATCACCATCGGCAAGATCATCGGAATACTTGGAGAATGCGATCATCGACCCGGCTGATGACGTATTTGCATAATCTTGCAGAATGTTGGGCTGTTCACCTTCTTCGGGGATACGGCCCAGTACTTTGCGACCGATAAAGTCATTCATCGACTTATTGGCCTGATGCAGCCAAAGCCGCTTCAGATCGGTGGCATCGATATTTTCGTCGGCCATATGGCTGGCAATGTGATCAGCGACCAAGGGAAGTACTTCCTTGAAGACCTTGCGTCCGTTTTGCATGAATTGCATATCACGCCGATCAGCCACGCCGTCAGGGCGCGAACGTCGCAAAAACCCGTTGTTGTTTCGGATATTATTCGAAAACTGGGTGGCGCATCGGGTCGATTTGATCTCGAAATAGGGGCCATTGGCGGCCTCTGCCCGTTCGATCAGCACCGCAGTCGCAACATCGCCAAAAATGAAATGGCAATCGCGGTCGCGCCATTCCAAGTGAGCCGAGCAAATTTCGGGGTTGACCACGAGGGCCGACCGGATCGAACCCGAACGCACCATGTCGGCAGCCGCCTGGATCCCAAAGGTGGCCGATGAACACGCAACGTTCATATCAAAAGCAAATCCGTCGATCCCCAGTAGATCCTGAATTTCGATAGCCACTGCTGGGTAAGCGCGTTCCAGGTTCGACGCAGCGCAGATCACTGCGTCGACATCGGCCGCTGATTTCCCGGCATTTTTCAGGGCCTTTTGGGCGGCATCCAGCGCCATTTCCGCCATAACGCTGGGTTCGTCGTCGCTGCGCTGGCGCAGCAGTGGATGCATTACCTCAGGGTCCAGTATGCCGGTTTTGTCCATCACATAGCGCTGTTCGATACCCGATGCTTTGACGATGAACTCTTCCGACGAATGTTCCTTGGCAGGCAGCTCGCCAGCTTCGATCTGTTGCGCGTGCTGCGCATTATACAGGTCGGCATAGGCGTTGAAGGCTGTAACCAGCTCTGCGTTGGTTATGACCTGAGTCGGGGTGAAAATGCCGCTGCCGGTAATGGCGGGTGTGTACATGGATAAACCTTTTTCAGCGTTGACCGATAAGGCCAAAGATCAAGTGCTAGGTCAAGACAATGCTGAGCAGTGCCTTAACCCTGAAGTGACTTTACACCTATCTCGTCTTCAGCCTGCGCTTTGATTGCCAAGGCCGCCGCATAGCTGCCCGCGGCGGTCGTGAAATACGGAATCTTGTCATACAAGGCGATCGAGCGAATAGATTTACTATCTTCGACGGCCTGCGCACCTTCGGTGGTGTTCATGACCAGATGGATTGCGCCATCCTTCATCAAGTCGGTTATGTTTGGCCGACCCTCATAGACTTTGTTGACGATCTCGCAAGCGATGTCATGCTTGGTCAGCCACTCGGCGGTGCCACGGGTTGCGACAATGGTAAAGTCTTGCTCGAGCAGGATACGCGCGGCTGAGAGCATGTCTTCCGTCTTATCCATATCCTTGATCGATATGAAAGCACATCCATTGCGGGGTAGGGGATTCCCGGCCCCCATTTGCGCCTTTAGGAATGCACGGGGAAAGTCGCGATCCCATCCCATGACTTCGCCAGTGGACCGCATTTCGGGGCCCAGTAACGTATCAACACCTGGGAAGCGGGCGAAGGGCAAGACGGCCTCTTTGACAGAGAACCAAGGCATATTTGGATCAGCCAAGGTCATTGGGTCGCCCAACGGCAGAACATCCTCATAGGCGGCGTCCGCATTGTAAGGCGCACGCAACGGAAAGGCCGAAAGCTTTTCACCGGCCATAATCCGCGCGGCGATGGATGCAATGGCGCTGTCTGTCGCTTTGGCCACGAATGGCACAGTGCGCGAGGCGCGAGGATTCACTTCGATCAGGTAGATTTCACCATCTTTTACCGCGAACTGGATGTTCATCAGCCCCACAACATTCAGGGCCAAGGCCAGCGCTTTGGTCTGCTTTTCGACTTCTTCTATGATCTCGCGGCTCAGTGAATAGGGGGGCAGCGAACAGGCGCTATCACCCGAATGTACGCCCGCTTCTTCAATGTGTTGCATGATGCCGGCGACATGGACATCGGTTCCGTCGCTCAGTGCATCGACGTCAAGTTCGACCGCACCCGACAGGTAATGGTCAAGCAGCACCGGGCTTTTACCAGATACGACCACAGCTTCGCGGATATAGCGCTCTAGGCTGGTCTGGTCGCGCACGATTTCCATGGCTCGACCACCCAAGACATAAGATGGGCGGATAACTAACGGAAAGCCAATATCAGCAGCAATTTCGAGAGCCTCGGCATCTGAATGAGCGATGCCATTATGGGGCTGCTTCAGGCCCAGCGACTGCACCAGCTTTTGAAACCGTTCACGGTCTTCAGCGAGGTCGATCATATCGGGCGTGGTGCCCAAGATGGGAATGCCCGCGTCTTGTAAGGCCTGAGCGATTTTTAGGGGGGTTTGACCCCCGAACTGCACGATTACGCCATGTAAGGTACCATTTTCCTGCTCGACCCTAAGGATTTCCATCACATGTTCAAAGGTCAATGGTTCGAAATACAGCCGGTCTGAAGTGTCATAGTCGGTCGATACCGTTTCGGGGTTACAGTTGACCATGATGGTTTCATAGCCGACATCCGTCAGGGCATAGCACGCATGGCAGCAGCAATAGTCAAATTCGATGCCTTGCCCAATACGGTTCGGACCCCCGCCCAAGATCACCACTTTGGTGCGGTCAGAGGGACGGGCCTCGCATTCGACTTCGCCGAAGGCAGGGGCCTCGTAGGTGGAGTACATATATGGGGTCTGAGCCTCAAATTCTGCCGCACAGGTGTCGATACGTTTGAATACAGCCTTTACGCCCAGGTTCAGACGGGTACGCCGTATGTCGTCTTCTTCGCGGCCAGTTAAGATTGCGAGGCGCGCGTCGGTAAAGCCCATCATCTTGAGCATGCGCATGCCGTCTTCGGTTAGCGGCAGCCCGTCTTGGCGCACCGTATTCTCGGCTTCGACGATTTCGCGGATACGGGCAAGAAACCATGGGTCAAACATAGTAACGCCGTGGATATCAACATCGGACATGCCGTGGCGCATGGCCTGCGCGATGGTGCGCATCCGATCGGGGGTTTGTTTACTGATCGCATTAATCAACGCAGCTTCGTTCTGTGGTGCGTCAGCGGGCAAATCAGCATTCAGGCCGGGTATCACAACTTCATCAAATCCCGTTAGCCCGGATTCCATCGAGGCCAGCGCCTTTTGAAGCGACTCATGGATCGTGCGGCCAATTGCCATCGCCTCGCCTACGGATTTCATTGCGGTGGTCAGATAGGGTTCGGCTCCGGGGAATTTTTCGAAAGCGAACTTCGGGATTTTAGTGACGATATAGTCGATTGTCGGCTCGAAGCTTGCCGGGGTGACACCGGTGATGTCATTGTCCAATTCGTCCAACGTAAAGCCTACTGCGAGCTTGGCCGCGATCTTGGCGATCGGAAAGCCTGTCGCCTTTGACGCCAGCGCCGATGAACGCGACACACGCGGGTTCATTTCGATCACGACCATACGGCCATCGGCAGGATTTACCGCCCATTGTACGTTCGATCCGCCGGTTTCCACGCCGATCTCGCGCAGTACGGCGATGGAGTGGTTGCGCATGATCTGGTACTCTTTGTCGGTCAGAGTCAGTGCCGGAGCCACGGTGATGGAATCGCCAGTGTGGACCCCCATCGGGTCGATGTTTTCGATTGAGCATACGATAATGGCGTTATCGGCAGTGTCGCGGACCACCTCCATTTCGAACTCTTTCCAGCCTAGCAAAGATTCGTCGATCAGGATTTGCCCCATCGGTGACGCATCCATACCCGAGCGGCAGAAAAATTCGTAGTCATCACGGTTATACGCCACGCCGCCTCCGGTGCCGCCCATCGTGAAGGCAGGGCGGATAATGGCGGGCAGACCGACGTATTCCAGAGCTTCCAATGCAATCGCAACACCCGCAGCAAGGTCCTTTTTACCAGCTGAGTTTTTCGGCGCAGTCACAATGGTCGCTTTAGGGTTTTCGATGCCCAACCGATCCATCGCTTCCCGGAACAGCTTTCGGTCTTCGGCCATCTCAATGGCTTCGCGCTTGGCGCCGATCATCTCAACGCCGAATTTTTCCAGTACACCCATCTCCTCGAGCGCGAGAGATGTGTTCAAGCCGGTCTGGCCGCCCATAGTGGGAAGCAACGCGTCGGGGCGCTCCTTTTCTATGATCTTTGCAACGATCTCGGGGGTGATCGGTTCAATATAGGTTGCGTCTGCAAGGCCGGGGTCGGTCATGATCGTCGCCGGGTTGGAGTTGACCAAGATGACGCGGTAGCCTTCTTCCTTGAGTGCTTTGCAGGCCTGTGCACCTGAATAATCAAATTCGCAAGCTTGGCCAATAACGATGGGCCCCGCACCAATGATCATGATCGACTTGATATCGGTTCTTTTTGGCATGTTCAGGCCCCCGGAAATTTGCAAATTCTCCGCGTTATAGGCCTTGGAGTGTGAGGTGCAAGGGGGGATGTCTGCTTATCTTGCCAGCTTTTGAACAGTTGCAGATTTGAACAGGGGGCAAGTATGGATATGCATTCATGTGATTGTTGACGGGCCGTGGCGTAGGGAAATCAATATGAATTCAGAAATGTCCGAACCGCTGCTTCAAAGGCACGGGGATTTTCCGCGTGGAGCCAGTGGCCCGCTTTAGGAATTTTCGCGAAATAAGCTTTTGGGAACAGACGTTTTATTGTTGGTCGGTAGTCAGGCAGGACATAATGCGAGGTCGCGCCAGACAGAAAGAAAGCAGGCCCATCGAACGATCCTGTGATATCCTCGGGCCAGCCGACAATATTAGGCATTGCAGCCTCAAGTACATCGAGATTCAGCTTCCAGGATTTAGCGGCTACGTCCAGCGACTGAGTGAAAAAGCTTTGCAAGGCTGGTTCGACCCCCGCCGCAGCAAGTTGATCCTGTGCATCTGATCGCCGCGTAAGCGAGGATAGATCAACCGTGCGCATGGCATCGATGAATTCCTGCTGACTATGGTCATACGGCACAGGGGCAATGTCAGCTACGATCAACCGTCGAACCAAATCAGAGTGTTTCAAAGCAAGCATCATGGATGCCTTGCCGCCCATTGAATGCCCGCAAACATCCATCGGGGCACCCAGGTGTCGGATGACTTCAGCCAGATCATCTGCCATGTCTTGATAGGTTTGCGTGTCCGCTCGGGGGCTGTCGCCATGATTGCGCATGTCTACCGTGATGACACGGCGCTGGTCAGCAAGACGCTTTGCGATAACGCTCCAGTTGCGCCCGGAACCGAAAAGGCCGTGTGCAATGAGCAAGGCAGGAGCGCCGCTAGAGGTGCCGAATTCTGAATAATTTAACATGGTGAAAGGTTTAGAGTCATTGCTAGGGACATGCCAGAACGATTACAGTGATTGCATGTTAGATCAACGTGATATCCGGACCAAGATACAAACCGTGGAGCGGGCGCTCCAAGTCAAGCTGGGTGTCAGAGGCCGTGACTTGGCCCATACTCTGCGACGAGCAGGGCGAAGATTGCCATCTCGGGTACGTAAGCAGGGCGCTATTCTTGCGCAGGCGGAGTTTATGGCCTGCAATCCAAAATTAGCGCGACAGATCGATGTCGCGCCGGTTCATACAGCGTTTATTAAAGTCATAACGCATTTGAATGAAATCGATGTAGGTAAGCGACGCATGGACCGTCTGTTGGGTATAGCCGGCACAATAGCCTTTAATATTCTGGTAATCATAGTGGCGTTTATCGTGTTTCTGTGGTGGCAGGGGTATGTTTAGGCGCTGTATTGCGCTTCGGAAACATGCTCAAGCCAATCAACTGCTTTGCCATCCAGTGCTTCTTGAATGGCCAGGTGGCTCATTGCGCAGTCGTGCGCGGCACCGTGCCAGTGCTTTTCACCGGGCGCAAACCAGATCGTGTCGCCGGGGCGTAGCTTTTGTACAGGGCCCCCTTCGGTCTGTGCCAGACCAGCGCCGGATAGGATCAAGAGCGTCTGACCTAATGGATGAGTATGCCAAGCCGTGCGAGCCCCCGGTTCGAACGTGACTGTTGCTGCACGTACACGCGCGGGAGCAGGTGCGGAAACGACTGGTTCGAGCCGAACCGACCCCGTGAAATACTCGGGTGATCCGATCTCGGATGGGCGGGCGTCAGCGGGTCTAATATCCATTGGAAGCTCCGTATGCAGGCTTTAGTTCGTAGCACTGGACCATGTAACCTATGGTAAGGGCAAGTGATCTTCGACTTTCACGGTAAGGCGGCTAGATGTCATGTGATGATAACAACAAAGAAAAGAGTGCAGAAATGACAGGTACGGCTTTGATTACGGGAGCTTCGTCAGGCATCGGCAAGGAATTTGCGCGTATACACGCGAGCAAGAAGGGCGATGTTATACTCGTGGCCCGCCGCGAAGCCAGCTTGATTGAGCTAAAAAATGAGCTTGAGGCGAAAGAGGGGATAGTCGCCCATGTGATGACCTGCGATCTTGCCCGCACCGGGGCTGCGGAAGAGCTATTTAATCGTGTGAAGGCGGCGGAGCTCAAGGTCGATATATTGATTAACAACGCGGGGTTCGGTGGTGCGGGCCGTCATGTGGAGCGCCCTCTGGCCGATGAGTTGGAGATGATCGATTTGAATATAAAGGCTCTTGTTACCCTGACACATCGTTTTGCGGCCGATATGACCGCAGCTGGCCACGGTCGCATCTTGAACGTCGGATCCACCGCAGGCTTCATGCCTGGCGCATTACAGGCGGTTTATTTCGCAACCAAGGCTTTTGTGAATTCGTTCAGTCAGGCGATTGATCAAGAGCTTCGCGGCAATGGGGTCACCTGCACCGTACTGACACCTGGCTATGTCGAGACGGAATTTGCCAAGCGCAGCAATCTGGAAGACACCCCTCTGGCCAAGAACGGTGCCACGGCGCAGAGCGTGGCGCAATATGGCTATGATGCGATGCTTGCCGGAGATCTGGTTGCGGTAAATGAACGAAAGTTGAGTTTCGCTGTCAATTGGGTGATTCCGCTGCTGCCTCGACGCATGGTGCTGAAGATGACCCAGAAGATGCAGACCAAGAAAACCGGCTAGTGGGCAAACCACAAATTCGACAGGGCTGTTCTAAAGGTTTGAAGAAGGGGGGCGCTGCCCCCGCCCTTTGGGCCCCCCGGGATTTTTTATCCATTTGGAAGGGGGGCCGTTCTTTGGATTTATAAGTTCGGATAGATCGGGAAGCGGGCGCAGAGCGTTTCAACTTCGGCTTTAACCTTTGCTTCAATGGCAGCGTTACCTTCTGCGCCATTGGCGGCAAGCCCATCGACGACTTCGATGATCCAATCGGCGATCTGACGGAATTCGGCCTCACCAAAGCCGCGTGTGGTGCCAGCAGGCGAGCCGAGGCGGACACCGGAGGTGACGGTCGGCTTTTCAGGGTCAAACGGCACGCCGTTTTTGTTGCAGGTGATATGGGCGCGGCCCAAAGCCTTGTCGACGATATTGCCGGTGACGCCTTTAGGGCGCAGATCGACCAGCACCACATGGGTGTCGGTGCCATGGGTGACCGTATCAAGCCCGCCTTTAATCAGCTGGTCTGAGAGGGCTTGCGCGTTGGCAACGACCTGTTTGATGTAGGTCTTGAACTCGGGGCGCAGGGCCTCACCGAAGGCCACGGCCTTGGCGGCAATGACATGCATCAAGGGGCCGCCCTGAATGCCGGGGAAGATGGCGGAG
>DRFG01000078.1 GCA_011050655.1 Roseobacter sp. | reverse complement strand
TTTCTCCTGTGTCATGGGAACCTCCTGTTTGACGATTGAGAAGGTCCCAATCATCAAGCAAGAGCCCCAAAACACGAAAACAACGTCAAATCAGTAAGTAGAACGACCGCAACAAGCGCCAGTGCCGCGCGAGCGGCTTAGTCCCTGAGCCCACACCTGCCAGAGAAACTATAGCGGTTGGCAGTTCCGCGCCCATCGAACTAGGCGTTTACGCAAGCTGAAGTTAACGACTGCACCCGGCCAATTGTTCGTTCATCGCCCGCTTTAATAGGTTTTTCTAAACCTATGCTGGGGGAAGTATTGGGGGGTAAAACTTTGATACATAATTTTACACATTAAAATCAAACACTTATTGTGAATTATGGCGGAAGACAGTCCGCATCAACTATCGTATAGAATATTATTATAACTAGATTATTTTTATATCCATAAAAATTATACCACATTAAATACCACTCAAGGCTAAGATTTAGGCTGCAAACCGGCCATCTTCGCCCCTTTCGGCTTGGCCCAGCGCGGCTAGACTTTCCATCAGTGGTTCGACGGTCCCTGCCCTTGCGCGGACAAAGCGGCGGGCGATTTGTTCGGCGGTGGCTTCGCCCATTTCCGTAAGCGCTTCGCGGACGGCGGCGATTTGTTCGGGGAGGGTTTTGGGCCATGGTGCTTTTTCGATCTTGGCGGCTACGCCAAGGTCCATATCGGCGGTTTTGCCCTTGGCGGCTTGCTGGCCTGTCGGGTTCTGGTACTCGGGGCGGAGCCAGCGGATATGGCCGCGCGCCTCTTCCTCCGCGCGTTCTTTGTTGAGGGCGACGAGGCGCAACAGGATGTCTTCGTCGCTTAGGTCCGCAGGCCAGCCGTAGGCATCGGCCACGGCTGCGTCGATCTGGTCGTGCAGATCGCGCAGGATACCGATCAGGCCTTGGTCATAGATTTCTTTATCCTTGCCCTCGATTGGACCGTCTGCACGGAGCTTTTCCAGCACGTTATACATCTGGGTCAGGGTCAGCTTGGGGTGCGCGGCCTGCTGACGCTTGCGGTGCGCGTCGAGTTCTTCGCCAAGTTGGAGCAGATGGGTGCGTTGGGGGGTGGAGAGGTCTGGGAAGGGGAATTTGTTAAAGCACAGCGTGTGATTGTAGACGGGATCATTGCCGACGCCTAGCCATCCACCAGCCGCCTCAGCAAAACAAATATGCTGCCTAGATGTTAAAACCGCCAGCACCGTCGGCTCGTCGATCGCAACGGCAACGACAGAGCTTTCAGGGATTACGGCCTGCTCCAAGAACTGAAAAATACGGAATTTTGCGGTTCTCGTTGTTCCAATTATTCGTGGCAAGCCTGATACGGCATCTCTGATGGTTTTGTGTGTTCTGCCAAACCAGTGCCAGTTCTCTTTTCTCCAAGGATCAGAGTTTTCGTCGCGCTCAGGCTTCACATTGTCGACTAGGTGTTGAAACGCTCTAGGAAATCGTTTCCTAATTTCTTCTTTTTCTAACGGATAGAAATCGAATGCGAACCTATAGATATTTCCATCTTTTAGGTCGGTGCCATTGGCGTAAGCGCGAAGAAAGACTGAAATGTCAAAGTATGTGTCAAGATACTCCATCGCTTCCGGCTTGGACAAGATAAATCCTTGACCATTTAGTTGCATACCTTTGATCGCCAAACCAACGTTTGAAATCAGCGGTTTTGAACCCAAAATATCAGCTCCTACCTTCAGGTTACCAAAAATCTTTCCTATTTGATGATCAAAAGTGACGCCGTGACCATCGGCTTCGTTTTTCTCCTTAACTTCTGTTTGTACAATGAGTATTCGCCCAGCGCGATTGCCTGCCGCTCCCACCGTCATAGCAATCCGCACAGCCGCGCCAAACTGTGTATCCACCCAAGGGTGATCCGGTATTGCAAACAACAGCGACAGCGGCTTTTTCGGGTCACTCAAATGCGGCTCCAGCACACGACGGTTAAACGTCTGGCGCAGGCTGTTCGTCGTAATCAACCCGAACCGCCGTGTGCCTTTGCCCGTCTTGGCGTTCCAGCCCCGCGCGGCCAGTGCCGCCTTCTCCCACCAGAACATCACCAGATCAGCCGATTGCGGCATCTTGGGATATGCGCTCCACAGTGCCTCGACATAGCCATCACCCAGACTGTCGCGCAGCCTTGACGCGCCAATAAACGGCGGATTGCCCACGATGAATTCCGCCTCGGGCCATTTCGTCGGTTTTGGCTTGGCATAGTCATAGACGGCGATGCGCGCGGTTGGGTCCGGCACTTCCTCGCCCGTGACGTTGTGGCGGATGGTGGTGATCCCGTCCCATCGGGTGACGGGCGCGCCGTCTGCGTCCATGCGGGGTGTGCGTCCCGACCATTCAAGCACCGCATCGCCGTTGCGGATGTTTTTGAAGTCGCGCAAGACAGGCTCGGACGGGGCCGCCTGCCCGTGGGTGCGGTAGTGCCATTGCAGATAGCCGATCCACAGCACCAGCTCTGCCACGTTCGCCGCCCACGGGTTCAGCTCGATCCCTAAAAACTGGTGCGGGTCCACGGTGATAAAGCTAGCCTGAGTTTCGCCTAGTTCAACCAGCAGGGCCGTCACCTCGCCCTCAAGGCGTTTCATCATCTCAAGGGCGACATAAAGAAAGTTGCCCGACCCACACGCGGGGTCCAGCACGCGAATTTCACAAAGCTTGGCGTGGAAGTCCGAAACCAGCTTGCGCGCCTCTGCATCTTTGCCGTCCGCTGCCAGCCGTTGCACCGCCGCTTGCACATCGCGCCAATCCTCGCGCAGCGGCTCCATAATCGTCGGGGTCACAAGGCGTTCCACATAGGCGCGCGGCGTGTAATGCGCGCCCAGCTTGTGCCGCTGGCGTTTATCTAATGCGCGTTCCAGCAGGGTGCCAAAGATCGCGGGTTCAACCTGTCGCCAATCCGCTTCCGCCGCCTCAATCAAAAGGCCAAGTTGTAGATTGTTCAAGGGCAGCGCGCTTGGGTCTTTGAAAAGGCCGCCGTTAAACCGTTTGACCTTGGTCAGCAGTGCATGGGCATAGTCGCCCTTGTCCATCGCCCCCCACAGGCCAGCTAGCGCGTGTTCTGCGTCTTCCGGATGGCCTCGCAGCTTGATCAGCAGTTCGGTAAAGCTGCGGTTCGGGATCAGGTCCACATCTTCGGCAAACATGGAAAACAGGCAGCGCATGAGAAAACGGGCCACCGTCTCGCTATCGTGTCCTTGCCCCTCGAATGATTTACCCAGCTCGGCAAGGTGGCTGGCAATCTCGCGTGTGACCTTGGCGGCTTTGAGCGAAGGATCAAGGCTTGCGGGGTCCGTCCAAATTGCGCGCAACAAGTCCAGGGTTTCGGGTTTGCGCAGGTCTTCGAGGTAGATACGGTAGCGGTTGCCATCGGGGAACTGGTTATAGCCCTGCCCCTGCCCCGAGAAGTCTGCATACAGCTCGATCACATTGCCAACATCGACGACCATCAAGAAGGGCGGCCAGCCATCTTTGCGCGCTACAGCACGGGCATAGTTATCGGCTTGGTTGCGAGCTTTCATCATGGTGTCGTCGAATTTTGGCGTTCCGCGCTTGCCATGGCCTGTTTGCTTTGGCGCGTCTTTTTCAAGGAACATTTCGAGCGTGTCTTTGTCTTTAGCGTCCGGTGCGGCAAATTGCTTGGCCTCAAGGATGAAGTGACCTTTTTTATAAAGGTCGATCCGGCGGTTTTTCTTGCGCCCCGTGTGGGTTTCGGTCACGGGCCGTTCAAAGCGGTAGTCGAGGAAGTCGCCGTCCTTGTCAGAAACATGCGGACGCGGCACGCCCAGCAGGTCAGTCAGATCAATCGCAAAGGATTGCGCCGTGGCCATTTCACTGCCACCGGACCCACCCCAACGCTCAAGGAAGTCGTCTACCTGCATAGTCACCGCTCAAATAATCAAAACACGTTGAACCACAGGTTGCGCATGGATGAGCGGGCCTTTCAATACCGTGACGCGCGCAACATCACATTTCAACGGTAGAGGGTCCGGATTAAGTATAGCCCACTTTTGATCTTTGAATTACAGACGTGAAAATTTGGCATCCCATGCCGGTTCCAAATAGTTTGGCCTTAGACTTTCGACCTCCCCCCATACCTATGAAACCATTCGTGCATTGGGAGACATAGCACCGATCAGCGCCATCTGGCGTTCGGTCGTGACTGGCAAATAGGAATTGACCGTGACGGCCATGCTTTCATGCCCTAAGTTCATCGACCAAGCTTTGCGTTGCTCCATCGTCGAGCTGATCGCATCGCCGTATATAGTTAAAGTTTTGCGAAAGGCGTGCGGCGTAAACTGCGGCAAGGCATAGTCGCGCAGCGTGGTGATCCATTGCTGGCCATGCTTGGCGTTCTTCCAAGTCGGCATCCGGTCGATATGGACCTGTTGCGCCACCTCTTCAAAGGTTTGTACGTCTTGGCGGGCGTTAAAGCGCGGGTTCAGCCCCTGCTTGGCCATGCGGCGATATTCCAGCGCCCGTTCACGCGCTTGGTTCAATGTCACTATGTCAGCGCCACCCAAACCAAAGTCGGTACGCAATGGCGCGCCTTTTTTGTTGTTCTGGCCTCTGACAACAACCCGCACAATCCAACGCCGCGCACCGGATGGATCAACAACCAGATACAAGCCGCCGCCGTCGCCATACCGACCAGCGCCAAAGGTCTCGACCAGATTCTTAGTCAGTTTGCCAGTTAGGGCCATTTAAAAATACCACATTTTCTACCACTCAAGGAAAGCTCAAAACGGCACAAGCCCAACAAAACAAACAAAAAAGACCGCTCAAGGCGACCTGATCAAACTCGAATAAATGGTGGGGTGGCGGACAGACAGGGATTCGAACCCTGGAGACGGTCTCCCGCCTACACACTTTCCAGGCGTGCGCCTTCGACCACTCGGCCACCTGTCCGTTAGAGGGGGGTTTAGCGTGAGCGGTGGTCTGGGTGCAAGGGTAAAAATGCGCCAATTTCGACAATGGTCTCAGCCATCAAGATGAACATAAACCCTGCGATTGTGACGTCCCTTTTTCTCAATCTTTCCTAGCTGTATCGCGCCTATTTCGCCGGTGCGCACGACATGGGTGCCGCCGCAAGGCTGTAGGTCAATCCGGCTTTCCAAATCGCCGATTTGAACCAGCCTGACCCGTTCTGCACCCTTTGGTGGCGCTACAGCCATGGTTTTGACCAATTCCGGCACCGCGCGAAGTTCTTCCTGCGTGATCCATTCGCTGCTTACACGAAGATCCGCACTGATAAATTCGCTTAGCGCGGTTTCAATATCCTCGCGGTCGCCGGGTGCGTCGGGCATATCGAAATTCAACCGACCGTGAGTGACCGAGATTTGCCCTCCCGTCACGCCAAATGGCACAGCGACCGATAGAAGGTGCAGCAAGGTATGAACCCGCATGTGGCGATGCCGACGGTCCCAATCCAGCGACTGCTTCAGATGCATTCCGACCTGTGGCATCTGTTGCGGTTCTGCGGGTACCAAGACAATGCTGTTCCCTTCCCCTTTTACCGTCGTAGCGATCGGCATGCGTTTACCGTCCCAGGATAGCCAGCCACTATCGCCCGGCTGACCACCCCCAGTGGGGTAAAAGATAGTACGGTCCAGTACGATACCACCTTCGGCAGTGACTTGGCACACACGTGCTGGCGCCTCCCTTAGATAGGCATCCTCCAGATACAGGGCTTCGGTCATTCTTCTTTTCTCACATTCAGCACTTCGGGGTTGCGCAGCCATACGTCACGCTGCGCGAAGGGCACTTCGATGTTCTCTTCGCTAAAGCGCGCGGCAATGGCATGGTTGATGTCACTTTTGACCGCCATCATCCAATTCACATCTCTGAGAAACGCGCGGATCTCAAATTCAAGCGCATCAGCGCCAAAATTCAGAAACAGCACGTTTGGTGCCGGGTTGGCCAACACCATCGGCTGCGCCTCGGCAATTTCACGCAAGATCGTATCTACACGCTTGGTGTCCGTGCCGTAGGCAACGCCGATGGGTATGAGAACGCGGCCTACGGTGTTACCGCGGGTGAAGTTCGTGACGGTACCGCTGATAAGGTCCGCGTTGGGTACGATCACATCGGTCCGGTCAAAGGTTTCGATCCGCGTCGACCGCACCGAAATATCGCGTACATAACCGGACTTCCCCCCGACCTCGATCCAGTCGCCTTCGGATATCGGTCTTTCGATCAGAAGGATGATACCGGACACAAAGTTGCTGACGATGTTTTGCAGGCCAAAACCAATACCAACTGACAGCGCCCCAGCAACAATCGCAAGCGAGCTCAGGTCGATCCCTGCCCCTGTAATCGCGATCAAGGCGGCGAGAAAAATCCCCACATAGCCCAGACCCGACAGCAAAGCATTTTGTCCGCCTATATCTATCTGCGTCTTGGGTAAAACGTTGTTGCGTAACGTACCCTGCAGCAAGCGCGTCACGAGATAGCCGATCGAAAAGATAATCGCGAAAGTCAAAAGATTGGTTGGCGAAATACGGCTTCCACCGATGGTAAAGCCTTGGCCAAACGACGACCACAGTTCGGTCAAATCAGCGACCCGTGCGCCCCAAATCAGCGCCAGCAAAGGGGTCGCGAGCAAGATGAGGACCATCCCAAAAAACACTGGCATCAACGCATCACGTGCCGCTGCGCCCTGCCCGGTTACCGCACCATATACGTCTGCCAGGAAACGCTGCAATGCAACGATAAGACCCAGCAGAACCAAGGTTGTCACATAAGGCCGCAGAATCGCGTCTGACAGGTCCTGATAGCCGATGGCAAACAATACCGGGGCCAGCACGGATACGATGACCGCCCCGATCCCCAAACTACGCACAATCCGGGAATAGGTCGTGCTCTTGGTCGCGACTTCGGCGTCGGTCAGTTCTTCACTTGGCTCGAAATAGCCGTGCAGGATTTTGCCGATCCGGTACAGAGCCAGGCTGATCAGCAACGTGAACGGAAACTCGATGACCGCGCGAGTGGCCGCCGACGGATCATCAAAGTTCACCACCGCGTCAGTGATGATCGAGATGATCATTATAATGGTTATCGCGTTTACCAACAGCCGCGCACGTTTGCGTTGACCGTCGGGCAAAAGCAGCAAAGCTTCTTCGTCGTCGCGGGCAAATACACGTTCCGAGACCCAGCGAAACCCAAAGACCACCAGCCCCAAAACAGGCAAAAGCTGCGCGACCTCCATTCCCCGCACGCCGAGATACCCAGATTGACTTGCCGCAATGGAAAGCAACAAAAGGCCGGCCAGCGGAAATAGGATGCGCAGCAAAGAGATGATGAAGCGCCATATACCCAGACCGCGTGCCTGATGTTGGCGCAACGTGCCTACGATCTTAGCTGCCCAAAGCCGACCACGAAACAGTAACAACAGCCCGAAAAGGCCCGAGAAGATAACGATCGGCAGCTTGTCACGAAATTCTGCAAAGGTGCGCGTAGCGCTGTCTTTGCCACGGTCTACCCACATTGCACCGAATGCCTTGGTGAGCGCTTTGAGTGCGGGTGCCCAATGCGCCGGGTTCAAGGGCGACGGCGTGGAGCTTAAGAGCTTGGCGGTTTGTCGGTCGCGAATAATCTTGTCAATTTCGCGGATCAGCCCGTCTGCGCGCAGGTAATCGCGTTCCGCCATTTGGACAGGCGCAAGCAAGGTGTTCAGTTGTTGGTTAATTTCACTCCGGGTTTTTGCCACCTCAGGCGCTTCGGGCTCTGCATCCTTACCTTCTGGTGCAGGCCCCAGTGCGGCAAGTTGATCGCGCAATGCTGCGATACGGTCAGAGTTTGTGCCGCGCGCTGAATCAAACTGGGCGCGAAACGTCGTGATGCGCGAACGCAGGGTTTCCAAAACCGTGTCAGTGCTTTGGGGTTCGGCGACGGCGGCCTCAGCTCTGGTGGCGACATTGTTCCACAGGTCTATTTCCTGCGTCGCTTCCGTCTGAGCCGAAACGCCAACGGCCAAGAGCAGAGCTAAAACCAGCCCAGCCAAAACCGCTTTTATGTGCGATATCATTGGTCTTCGAAAACGCCAGGGATTGAAAGAGGCGCACGGTCAAGCCAGCTTGGCACCGGTAAGCCCTTGTCGCGAAGGAAGTCGGGATTGAAAAGTTTGGACTGATAGCGCGTGCCGAAATCACATAGCACGGTAATGATTGTTTTGCCGGGTCCCATGTCACGGGCCATGTGCACAGCACCGGCGACGTTCACCCCCGAGGATGCGCCCAGGCACAGGCCTTCGTTTTGCAACAGGTCGAACACATAGGGCAGCGCTTCGGCGTCGGATATGTTATAGCTGAAATCGGGTGTGAACCCTTCAAGATTTTTGGTAATGCGAACCTGACCGATCCCTTCGGCGATTGAACCACCTTCGGCCACCAGTTCACCGGTCGTGTAATAACTGTGCAGCGCCGCACCGTCGGGGTCAGCCAACGCGATCTTGACCCCTTTAGGCTGCAACGACATGCCGATACCGGCCAATGTACCGCCCGACCCGACCGAGCAACAGAACCCGTCAACCTTGCCGCCTGTTTGCTCCCATATTTCGGGGCCGGTGGTTTCAATATGCGCCTGACGGTTTGCGACATTATCGAACTGGTTCGCCCAGATGACACCTTCGTTGGTCGTGCGGGCAAGTTCATTCGCGAGCCGTTCGGAATAACGCACGAAATTGTTGGGATTACGATAAGGCGCGGCCGGGACCTGTACCAGTTCGGCCCCCGCCAGCCGCAACATGTCCTTCTTTTCCTGACTTTGCGTTTCAGGGATCACGATGACAGTCTTGAACCCCATCGACGCGCCGACCAGCGCCAGCCCGATACCGGTGTTGCCCGCCGTGCCTTCGACGATAGTGCCGCCCGGTTTCAACGTGCCTCTGGCTATGGCGTCCTTGATGATAAACAGCGCCGCACGGTCCTTAATTGATTGACCGGGATTCATGAATTCGGCCTTGCCGTAAATCTCGCAACCGGTGTCTTCGCTTGCCTGACGCAGACGAATAAGAGGTGTATTGCCAATGGCCTGTGCCAGATCAGATGCGACGTGCATGGGGTGCTCCTAAATCAAGTTACATCCGGTTTAGCCCCGGGGGGGCGCAACCTCAAGCGTTCGCGGTGCCGGGCCAGCCAATAGGCGGCAATTACCAGCGGTGAATTGGCGGCCTCTTGCCGGTCAACCAAACCCATCAAGGCATCAAAGCTTAATAGATGCGACCGGATATCTTCGGCTTCCGACGCAAGCCCATTCACCCCGGTCACCGCGTCAGGAAGATCGGCAAGGCCCACATAGATATAGAAAAATTCGGTTGAATCCCCGGGCGAGGCATAGACCTCGGCCACCGGCTCCAAGGATTGCAGCGAAATACCCGCCTCCTCCCAGGCTTCGCGGCGCGCCGCCGCGGCTGGCGTTTCGCCCGGGTCAACACGGCCTGCGATCGGTTCCATCTGCCACACGGCCCGGTCACCGCGTGCAACCGGCCCCATGCGCAGCTGTTCGACAAGCAGTACGCGGTCAAGTTGTGGATCATAGGGCAAAACAAGAGCAGCATCCGAAGCAACGAAAACTGCGCGATCTAACACGTCCGACATGGTTCCATCAAAACGTTCGTGGCTTAGGTGATATTCATTGAGCGCGAAATAATTGGTATAGACGCGGTCGATCCGATCAATTTCGACGCGCCCCTGCAAGGTCCCGCCCCCATGGCGCGACTGTCGGGCATTCACCATCGCTGCCGCTCGGGTGCGGATCATCGGGAACATCTTCGCCACCTGATCAACCGAGTATCTGCCGAAGTAATCCATTACCTCGATCGCAGCAAAGCAGCTTAGATCACCCCACACCGCCTGCCATCGGTTCAACGACCATGGCCCCACAGCAGACCAATGGTTGGCATGCGCAAAATACACCAACGCCTTGTGGCCGCTGACCAACGCCATCTCGCGCAGATCATAGGCAAAGCTACCCTCGTAGAAATTCAGACGATCAATATCTCGCGCCGATAAGCCTTCGACCAAAACGCCAGCTGCAAATTGTCCCGGTGCAGCCTCTATACAGGGAAACGGCCCTTCGGCGACGGCCAAAACCACGTGATCCCGCAGCTGATCGTTTGAGATCTTTATGTCACCAAAGCTGCGGCCCAAGACAATCTCAAGCAATGGGATATGCTGCAAAGTCCCATAGAAAAACAGCGCGGCCATATCCTAAAGATATCTTCTGTTAACAAGGTTGGTGATTACGCCGCTCAATGCGCCGCCAACGATTACGGTTATAGCGATTGGTAGGGTCGCTATGACCATAAAGTATTCGGCGGCGATACTGATTGATGCGATCAGCGCCTCGCCCATTCCATCGTAACGTCGCAGCAAGGCCTTCTTTAACATCTCACGTACACTATGTGTCGCAAGACCCCACAACATAAGGATAAATACACCAGTAAGTCCATTGTTTATACCTGCGGTGATCCCCCGGCTTGCGCGGGGGCCCATCACAGTCCAGCCGGCTAAAAGACCAAGCGCCACATTGATAGGGATAAAATACCCAAATTGAGTATTTTCAGGCATCAACGGTATGATCATCTTCGATAATATACCGGCTAACACCGCAAGGCACATCGCGGCGGTCAAGCGGGCGGCAGTTGGCATCTACGGTTCCTTGGATTAAGTACAGCATCCCTTAGTTGGGACGCTTCACTGTAATTTGTGTCACATCGCAATTGCCGCTGTCAAAGGTTGACGCACATGAGGTCAAATAGAAATTCCACATTCTCTTGAAGCGCTCGTCAAAGCCCATTGCCGCGATGTCTTCCCATCGGTCATTAAACGCTTTGTGCCATTGACGAAGCGTGGCATCATAGCTTTTCCCAAATTCTATTGAATTTTCAACAGCTAACCCTGATTTTTCAATTTGAAACCTTAACATACTAGGACTGGGCAACATGCCGCCTGGAAATATGTATTTCTGAATGAAATCAACGCCTCGCTTGTAAATCTTCCAGCGCCGATCAGGTACTGTAATAATCTGCAACGTCGCCAGCTTTCCCGGTTTAAGCCTGTCTCTTAACATATTGAAATAAGAAGGCCAATATTGCTCTCCGACGGCTTCGAACATTTCGATACTGGCAATTCCATCGTATATACCACGTTCATCACGATAGTCTTGAAGTTTAAAATTAACTAGGTCAGAAACACCAGCATTTTCAATACGTTCTTGCGCATAGTTGAACTGCTCTGCGCTGATTGTTAGACATGTTACCTTTAACCCGCGTTCCTTGGCAGCGTATTCTGCAAACCCACCCCAACCACAACCAACTTCGAGAACATGGTCACCGCGGCTAACACCCATTTGGTCAACCATAGACGCGTATTTCGCAACCTGAGCGGATTCGAGTGTCTGCGGTGCCTCGTCTGTGAACAGCGCACTTGAATATGTCATCGTATCATCCAGCCACAGCTTGTAAAAATCGTTCCCAAGATCATAGTGGTAGCTAATATTCCTACGCGCCTGTTTCTTACTGTTGCGCTGCAACCAGAACCGCAGAGATTCATATTTACGAACCAGTCCCATACCGGGGAATGAATCGTATATGTCCTCATTAGCGTGGGCTACATCCATAAAGGCCTGAAGGTCAGGAGTGCTCCACCATTCATCAAGGTATGCGTCGCTAAAGCCCAGATCGCCATCGCGGATCAACCTCGCGAACAAGTCACTGTTATGAATGTGGATTTCGGCCTGAGGTACTGGCTGCGCTCCTGTGGCCCTAAAAAGCCGGCCATCAGGCAATACGAAATCTATCTGCCCATTATGCATGCCTTGCGCCATGGCAAATACTCGCGCGAAATATCTGGGGAGACCGTTCTGGCCCTCGGTACTGGTCAAAATCATTCGATCTCCTGTGCGCAAAGTGATCTACGCGAATTTAAACAACATGTGGGGAAGCCACGTTAAGAAATGTTAAAAGTTTCGGCTTTTGTAGATTTCCAACGCCCGTGCGCGGCCTTCATCAAGGGCGATAATCTTGTCCGGGTACCTGTCCGAGGGTTTCATGTTCCACTGCTGTGGAACCGCTTGGAAAAATGCCAGCGCATCGGAATGCGGTTGAGAATACTCCTCGGCGATCCAGCGGCTTACATATGCACCGTCCCTGTCAAACTTGCGCAATTGCGTTTCCGGGTTAAAGACGCGGAAGTAGGGGGTCGCGTCCGGCCCGGACCCCGCTGACCATTGCCACCCCAAGGCGTTACTGGCGGGGTCCCAATCGATCAGACAGTCTTGGAACCATTTCTGTCCGATCCGCCAGTGACACATCAGATGCTTGGTAAGATAGCTTGCCACGATCATCCGACCGCGGTTATGCATGCGACCCGTGACATAAAGCTCGCGCATCGCTGCATCGACAAAGCGCTCGCCGGTGCGGCCCTGCTTCCAAGCCTTGACTTCCGGCCGCCGTTCGTCGTCGTTCCAAGGAAAGCTTGCCCATTCCTTGCGCCAGTTTTCAGTCAGGATATGCGGTGTGTGGTACATCAAATGATAAGCGAACTCGCGCCACACTAGCTCCTTTAGAAAGGTCTCGGCTCCTGATTTGCCCTCATTCAAGGCGCGTTGACCAGCATGCCAACACTGGCGCGGGCTGATCTCTCCCAAGGCGAGGTTTTCAGACAGGTTTGAAGTACCATCCACCCCCGGCAAGTCCCTGTTTCTCCGGTAATCCGCCATGCCTTGGGCAATGAAGCTTCCCAGTCGCGATTGGGCTGCTTTTTCGCCCAACTGCACAAAAGGGCGTACGATCTCTGCGCCGCCTTGCATGGCAGCGCCCATCTGCCAATGCTCTATATCGTCGCTGTCCGGCCACGTGTCGGGCTTGATCAACATTGACGGCCGCCGCACTGGCAGATCAACGCCCTTGTTCTTCACCGCGTTCCAAAACGGTGTGTAAACCTTATAATATCCGCCTGCCTTAGTCTCTACCGCCCATGGTTCGAACATAAGATGGCCGCCAAAGGATCGGGCATCAATACTCTCACTTATAAGCGTATTCCTGATCTCTGTGTCGCGTCGCACGCTGTTAGGGTCATAGAGCCGCGTCCAATACACTGCCCCCGCGCCAGTCTGCGCCACCAACGCGCGCAACACATCAAGCGCAGTGCCCTTGCGCAAAATCAAACGACTAGAGATTTCCGCCAAACTATCGGCAAGGGTCTCGACCCCCAACCCCAATCGCCACTTCGGGGCGGCACCAAGATCGTCGATCTGATCGTCATGGATAAATACGGGTATGACAGGTTTGCCCGATTGGGCCGCCATATCTAATGCGGGGTGGTCGCTCAACCTTAGGTCACGGCGAAACCATAGAATTACGGGTGAATTTCCAGACACATTTAGCTTCTCATCAGGGATATGTCTGAAGCTAGCACGCCAAGGGTATTTTCAAGAAAAAACCGTTGCATCGGCACATGCCCATTCGTCACGCCGCTGGACGATTTATCGCAGCTATAGCAAGCGCGCCCAATAGCCAGCGGCTGCCTTCTCCTAATGAGGCAGCCGCTGCGGTCAGGGCCGCCTCACCTATGTTTAATTGGCCGAATGTCAACCGTTGATATCTACGACGACACGACCCCGGACCTGACCATTCAGAATGTCTTTGCCAAGGGCCGGCAAATCTTTCAACGTGGCAGGAACAACCATTTCCTCAAGTTTGGACATGGGTAAATCCTGGGCAATGCGCCGCCACGCACGAAGACGGTTTTCATATGGCTGCATCACTGAATCGATACCCAACAGGTTCACGCCTCGAAGTAGAAACGGAATAACGGTCGCAGGCAGCTGCGCCCCTCCGGCCAAACCGACTGCTGCTACCGAAGCCCCGTACTTCATCTGTCCGAGTACACGCGCAAGCATCGCGCCCCCGACAGCATCAACGCAGCCGGCCCAGGTTTCCCCTTCCAAAGGGCGCTTAACAGTCTCGTTGATGTCTTCGCGAGCAACGATCTGGCTTACCCCAAGCGCCTTGAGGTAGTCCGCTGTTTCGGGCCGTCCAGTCACACCTGCAACCTCATGACCAAGCGACGCCAGTATAGCCACCGCAACCGATCCGACGCCTCCAGCGGCCCCTGTGACCAACACCGGCCCGTGGCCAACCACCAATCCGTGATCCTCCAAGGCCATAACCGAAAGCATCGCCGTCAGCCCAGCGGTTCCCACCGCCATCGCCTGACGGGTGTCCAAGCCATCGGGCAAAGGCACCAGCCAATCAGCCCTAACCCGCGCCTTTTGCGCATATCCACCCCAGTGCGCCTCACCCACGCGCCAGCCGGTCAAAACAACCTTGTCACCGGGTGCATACCGGTCATCGGATGAGGTCTCTACTGTACCGGAAAAATCAATCCCTGGCACATGAGGATAGTTCCTCACCAGACCGCCGCCGGGTCCGATACACAGCCCGTCTTTATAGTTCACAGTTGAATATTCAACCGCCACGGTCACTTCGCCATCCGGCAGATCATCCAAATCAATCTGCGTCACCGCAGCGCTGGTCTTGCCAGTTTCTTCGTCCTTATCCACGATCAGTGCATCAAACATCATCTCTCCAATCCGGAACGCGCTCAACGCCGTCCCATTTCATTTTGCCTAAAAACTCCGGGGAGCCCGAGGGGCTGGCCCCTCGGTTCCTAATCTCTCGGCCCATACTAAAGCCAAAAATCCTCTCGCACCACAGCATCCCGCATCCCGTCGGTGGTACGCACCTGCACCTCAGTGCCGCTGTCCCAATGTGTCATCCGAACCATACCGATGGCAACGTTGGTCTTGAAATCAGGTGAATACGCCGCCGAGGTCACCTGCCCCACGCGCTTGCCGTTCGCTTCGATATCCCAAACCCGTTCACAAGGCGGGACAGGGCCGCCGTGCAGTTCAAGCGCGCGCACCTGCTTGGTCGGGCCTTCCTTGGCCACCCGCAAAAGCGCGTCACGACCGATGCAACCAATCGCAGTTTGCGTATCGCAAAATCTTCCCAGCCCGCATTCATGTGGGGTATTATCATCGGTCATGTCATTGCCATAGCTCAGCAAGCCGCCCTCGACCCGTTCGATCAGGTTCGGGCAGCCAGCCCGCACGTCCAAATCCCTTCCGGCCTCGAACAATGCGTTCCACAAAGGCATGCCGATATCCGCACCGTCAACATAGATCTCAAACCCGCCCTGCTTGGAATACCCCGACCGTGCTACCGCCAGCGAACGCCCTTGGAAATCAAACATGCCAAAGCGAAAGAAACGGATATCGCGCACCGCGTCGCCAAACACCCGCGCCATCAGGTCATCGGCTTTGGGCCCCTGAATGGCAAGCGGGCTGACATCTGGTTCGTCAATCAGTACGTCCAGTCGATAACCATTTGCGATCCCCTTGACCCACAGCATCAGGTCGCTGTCCGCAATTGAGATCCACCAGCGATCCTCTGCCAGTTTGACAGCGACAGGATCATTCAACATCCCCCCGGTCTCATCGACGATCGGAACGTAAAAGCATCGTCCCGGCAACATGCCGCGCAAATCGCGCGGCGTCAGCATCTGCATCAGCCGTGCGGCATCGGGGCCGCGCAGTTCGACCTGGCGTTCGCAGGCGACATCCCACACCTGCACAGCTTCCTTCAGGTGATGATAATCGTCTTGCACGCTTTCAAACACCGTCGGCAACAGCATGTGGTTATAAACAGTATACGCTTTGACACCCGCCGCCTCGACACCGTCGGAAAACATTGTACGCCGCACCCGGCGCGAAGGGGAAATGAGGGCCATATTATACGATCTCCGGCATATGGATGATATCACTGATCGGGGCCGCCTGCCCGGCTGCGGTAAGCATGGCGTGGATTTGCCCGCGGTGGTGCGTCTGATGGGTGAACATCTGAACCACGGCCATTCCACGCGATAAGCTAAAGGCTGTACCGCGCATCACCGGCTGGCATGTTACGTCGCCGACCAGATCAATCTCGCGCAGCTTGTCGGCCCAAAGGTGCAGCTTTCCATCAACCCGGTACCGATCAGCAGCCCAACCACGCGCATCTTCGTGCAGCCGGGGCCACTGATCAGGCACTGTGAAAGGGGGTGCCATCAACGGCTCAAGCCGCGATAACCACAGCATATCACCACACAGCAAATGGTTCGCGGTCCCTAGAATGGAACCGAAAAATGCGCCTCGATCCTTAGTCAGTTCGTCCTTTGGCATGTCCAGTAGCAACGATATCAGTTGGTCATTCTGCCAACTATTGTACCGCGCCATGGTCCGGACATAGCCGCTGCTGATCACGCGGCTGGTCCTTGCCAGTTGATAGGGCAGATTTCAGCCGACTTGCCGCTAAAATCCCAGACCCTTCCGTAATCACGCACCTTCGATTTAAGGCCCCGCGCCGCGATAATATCGGGACCCATCCAGTATTTAGAGTTCGAGATCATCACTGGATGATCCGGTGATTTTCCGGCAATCATCTCGATCTCGCCTGCGATCTTCCGGCCAATCTGGATCGACCGCTTGTTTCCGTCGCGAATGATTTTGACCGGGGCACGTTCTGCTCCGATGATCTCGGAGACCAACATGGTAAACAACCCTGTCGTACCACCTGCGGCACCGGAAAAGATCTGGAGCAGCCCGTTATACGCTTTGCCACTGGCATTCTCGTCGACATAGGCAGCAACTTTCCAGTTGCCTTCGCCCATGCGGCCGGGGATATCGACCAACAGGCCGACATTCAGCCCTGAAAGGGCTTCGCCCTCAAAATGACCCTCGTCAATCGCGATGGCCATCCACGCATGACAGTGCCCTTCCGTGGGCGGATGCGCCCCCAAGCTGACAACGCAAGGGCAGAACATTTCGCACGAGCAATTCAGAAACAGCTCGCCCTTGATCTGCCAGTCAGTGGGCGTAGCCTCGCGTCGTTTGGGGTTCGGCATACGTTGGTCAATCCGCTGGCTAATCGGCAGCCTATCTGCGTCGGGTCGTTTATTGGTTACCATCTTATCCTCCTGAAATCACAGGCCACCCCGCCACCCCGACCGCACCGAGGATCAACAGAAAACCCATTGGTTTTATTATCTTGTGCCCAATCTGGGGCAATTTTTCCAAGACCATAAAGAGCGTTGCGAGCCCCATCCACGCAAGATTCATCACGCCGCCGACAAAGCCTAGGGCCATCATCCCCCAACAGCAGACAACGCAATACGTGCCAAGGGTCAGACCCATACGAATCCCGCCTGAAAAGCCTTCTTGCCAGTTGCCTAGGAAATACATCATCGGAGAATGGCACACACCGTGGCAAATTTCTTTGGTGCGGCTGAACTGGAACAACCCCACTGCGAATAACAACGCCGCCGCCACCCAACGGGACTTGGCGATCCCCAACATGTCGATCACACCACCATATAACAGGACCAGTTGCACGCTGGCGATCAGCAGTGCGAAAAGCAGCCACATCGAGAAATAGCCAAGCAAGACCCCCAATAAACCCGCCTGGGTGCCCGTCGCACTGTGCATCAAATCTTGATAGCTGCGCAAAGTTGGTACCATCGTGGGCAGCATCATCGCGGCCATCATTGTGGCCCACATGGCCGCAAGAGGCCCAAAGCGGACCATTGGCATCGACATTTCCATCGTAGGGTCCATGGCGCGCATCGTCTGTCCGAAACTGTCCGGCCGGCCCAATAGGTCAAGCCCCATTCCGGTGCTCATGACGTACATGACGATCCAGGCGATAAGGATCAGGCTGAAAAACCCGAGCCAGAGCGCAGAACGTAATGTAGGTGCCATGTAAACTCATCCCTTTGCGCCATGCGACTCACTGCTTGAAAAAGTATTGTCAGACAATTAAAGTTTTTCCAAACACAAATTGTAAGACATATGAAATCCAATCCTGAACTCCCCCCCGATCTGCCAACCCAGATCGCCGCAAGCATTCGCGATGCCATAGTCAGCGGTGCATTGATCGTGGATGAACGCCTGCCGTCGGAGGCGGAGCTGTCGTTGCAATTTGATGTTTCCCGCGCGACAGTCCGCGAAGCCTTGAAGAGATTAGCCGCCCAGTCGTTAATCCGCACGCAACGCGGTGCCACTGGGGGGGCCTTTGTCAATCGTATCAGCTTTGAAGCCGCCCATGCGCAGCAGATCACCACATCAATACTGTTGTTATCAATGAATGACGTAAGCTTTGAAACTGCATGTGAAGCCCGGTACACCCTTGAACGGGCTTGCGCCCCATTGTCGGCAAAACGAAGAAATTCAATTCATATCAAAATGATGCGAGAAGAAATTGAACTTCAAGGTGAAGAAGGCCTCTCAGACGAGGCATTTTGTGCTTCGGATGTCACATTTCATCGCGCCTTGGTCGATGGTGCGAATAACCCGGTGCTTTCCTATCAGCTGGCCGGGGCCGTCGAGGCAATGCAGCCCCTGATGAATATGATCACTTTTACCGCACGTTCGCGCAGTGCCATTGTTACCCTGCACCGCGATATCGCCGATGCAATCGAAGCTCAGGATGGTGCGCGAGCGAGCGATGGACTTGCCGCGCTTGAGATCGAGACGCAAAGCCTTGCGCGACGGATCTTTGAACAACGGCAGCGGCCAAGCCCGAAGACGTAATCGCGCGGCCCTTAACTGAGATTACGAGCCTTGGAGATTTATGTGGTTTGCAGCTTGCAAAGTCAGCCGCTGCTCCTATATTTGGAGTGTCCTTCGGGACTATGGGTATAAACGCGCATGTAATACGCGGTTCGGACCCGGGGGCGGTACCCGGCGACTCCACCAAACATCCGTCATTTGCGGATCATGGGGTCGAAACAGGATCGACGAACGTCTAAAGATGTAGCTTTATCTCGGCTGACTGCCACCGTTATCGGCGTAAAATGTACAATTGCAAATGACAATCGTGCTCCAATGGCGATGGCCGCGTAAGCGACCGGAACTATTGAAA
>DRFG01000077.1 GCA_011050655.1 Roseobacter sp. | reverse complement strand
CGACAAGACCGAAGATTTCGCCTTTCTCAAGCCTCAGATCCACGCCCGATACCGCGACAAGCCCGCCAAACCGCCGCTCTACGCCGATGCATTCCAAAACCGGCACCTGGCCGCTGCCTGATGTTACAGGTCCATTCATCCGTGCGCGCCTCCCAGCAAATCAAAACTCACCATCCCGCCGTTCTCTCTCTCAGTCTATCTTGAAGTAATCAGGACGTCCCGTCGGCCAGGGATCACCCCACATCTGCTGACCGCCATCTATGTTTAGAACCTCTCCGGTTATAAATTTGCCCGACGGTGCCGCCATATAAACAACTCCTTCGGCAACATCCCATTCGTCGCCCGCCCGGCGCATGGGGTTGGATTCCTTGAACGTCGCGGCACCCTCGGCTGGATAATTTCCAAACCCGGTACTTTCGCAGCATCCAGGTGCGACACAGTTCACACGTACACCGTAAGGTGCCCATTCAACTGCGACAGATTTGGACAGGAATATCACCCCGGCGCGTGCCGCGGCGGTATGGGCGATACCGGGCATTCCGCGCCAGACATCTGCGACGATGCTGACAATATTGCCCTGGGTTCCGGTCTCGACCCAATTTTTCGCTACCGCCTGCATCATCCACCAGGTACCATTCAGATTGGTGTCGATCACCGCATTCCAACCTTTTATGGAAAAGTCCAAGGCCGGCTGCGGAAACTGTCCGCCTGCATTGTTGACCAGAACATTCAGCCCACCGAAACGTTCATGAACAGCGTCCACAAAGGCGGCAACCTGTTCAGGGTCGCGTATCGTCATTTCGCGCGCCATCACTTCGCCGCCAAACGAACGCAGGAATTCCGCCGCGCTTTCCAGTTTTTCAGGGTTGCGCCCACAGATCGCCAGCCGTGCGCCCAGGCGGGCGAACAATGCCGCGATAGCCAGGCCAAGCCCGCCACCCGCACCAGTCACGACAACAGTCTGGTCCTGGAAAAGACCCGGCGCATAGACGGTATTTCGGTCCCGTAGTTCGGTTCGTGTGAACCCAAAAACCGGCTCTTGCGAGTCAGTCATCTTTCCCCCCCTGCTAGCAATTTCGCTAGCGTTTCAAAAAACCTAACATGCGTTAGATTTTTTGGCAAGATTTATGTGATCTCTCAAATTAGGTGTATTTTACTGAGTTGCGTTTAGCTGACGCAGCATGCGAAGCGGCTCGTAGACAATACATTCGCTGCCATCCGCCTTGAGCACCCGGTTTCGGCTGCGCACCAGACCACGTCCCGGCCTAGATGTTAGACGGGCCTCGATAATTTCGACTTCAACGTGGATTGTATCACCGACAAAAGTAGGCCCCTTCACACTGAAATCAGCATGAAGAAACGCCAGACCCGTGCCCTCCATCGTGTGCGTCAACAGCCCCTCGGCCATTGCGTAAACCATCACCCCAGGCACCACCCGCCCATGCGCCGCAGCGCCGTCGCGGGCATGCTCAGTATCGGTGAACAATGATTCCGTCATCCACATCAGGTTACAGAACCCAACAAGGTCAGCCTCGGTCACTGTCCGGCTGCGGGTTTCGAAGCGGGCACCAATCTCGACTTCATCGAAATAGAAGCCGGTGGTGCGCAATACATCTTTCATAGTGGCCCCTTTCAGTAGGATTTTGGCAGCCCAAGCGCCTTTTCGGCAATGAACGACATCAGCATATGCGGCGTCACCGGTACGATGTGGAACAACAACGCCTCGCGGACCAGCCGCTCAACATGATATTCCTTGGCGTATCCAAAACCGCCAAACGTCATCTGGGCCGTCTGCGTCGCCTCCACTGCGGCTTCCGCTGCCAGCAGCTTTGCAGCATTCGCCTCGACACCACATGGCTCGCCCGCATCATACAGAGCCGCGGCATGCATCACCATCAGATTGGCGGATTCGACCCTGGCCCAGGCTTTGGCAAGCGGATGCTGGATGCCCTGATTCTGCCCGATCGGACGGCCGAAGACATGTCGCTCCTTTGCATATTCCGACGCCCGTTTGATCGCGTTTCGCGCAATGCCGACGCATTCCGCCGCAACCAGTATGCGTTCGGGATTCAGACCGTGTAGGATCTGGCGGAACCCTTGGCCTTCTTCGCCGATCATATCCTCGGCTGGAACAGGCAGCCCGTCGATGAACACCTCATTGGAATCTACCGCTTTGCGGCCCATTTTTTCGATCTCGCGCACGTCCACAAAGGTCCGGTCCAGCGTCGTGTAAAACAGGGTCAACCCCTCGGTGGGCTTTGTAACCTCTTCCAGCGGCGTGGTGCGGGCCAACAACAGCATCTTGTGAGCCACCTGCGCGGTTGAAATCCAGACCTTCTGGCCATGCACCACATACCGGTCGCCCTGTCGAATTGCCCGTGTCTTGAGCTTTGTTGTATCCAGCCCCGTCGTCGGTTCGGTTACCGCAAAACAGGCCTTTTCGCGCCCCTCCAGAAGCGGCACCAGCATCCGCTGTTTTTGCTCCGGGGTGCCGAATTTTACCACTGGATTGAGCCCGAAAATGTTCATGTGGATGGCCGACGCACCGCTGGCACCACCGCCCGATTCCGCGATGGCCTGCATCATGATTGCCGCCTCGGTTATGCCCAGTCCGGCACCGCCGACCTCTTCCGGCAATGCGATACCCAGCCAGCCGCCATCCGCCAAAGCCTTGTGTAAGTCGTGGGGGAAGCCCCCATTGCGGTCTTTTTCCAGCCAGTATTCATCATCAAAATCGGCACAGATACGCAAAACGGTGTCGCGGATTTCCTGCTGCGCCTCAGTATACCGATAAGTCATGCTTTTTCCTCGGATTCTTGCGGCATGCCCACCACCCCTGACGAGGCCAGCGCCGCGATTTCTTGTTCGTTCAAACCCAGATCGCGCAACACTGCGTGGCTGTCGGCGGCCTCGGCCCGGCCAAGCCAGCGTACGCTTCCCGGCGTGTCTGACAGGTGCGGCACCGCGCCGACCACCCGTGTCTGTTCTCCCGCTACATCCACGATGTCGCCGCGATGGGCGATCTGCGGATGGTTCACGATATCCTCGACGCTCAAAACCCTCGCAGCAACCGCGTCGTTTTTTGTAAACTCGGCCTGCACAGTGTCAAAATCACGCGCCCCAATGAACTTCTGAAGCGCGTCAAAAACCTCGGCCATATTGGCGCTGATCCCGGCCATTGTGGCAAAGCGCGGATTGTCGGCAAATGCATCCCCGGCCGCCGTGCGCAACAGACGCCGAGCGGTTTCTGCCCCGCCTGCGGATACCGTGACCCAGACACCGTCGCTGGTGCGGAACATACCGCCGGGGGCAAAGTCCATCGGTTGGCGAAGACCGTTGCGCAGCGGCGACACGGCCGCGCCTGTCAGCGCAGGCACGTGATAGTCGATCAGCCGCAACAGCCCCTCGAACACCGCGAGGTCGATGACCTGCCCTTTTGCGTCTCCATTGCCACGCGCGTGCAGCGCCAGCATGACACCCAGTGCGCCCATCAGCCCGGTGGTCGAATCCGCCGCCGGAAACCCTGGATGCATCGGCGGCCCGTTGGGGTATCCCGTCAGATGTGCCAATCCGCTCATGGCTTCGGCTGCGCGACCAAAGGCCGGCGTCTTTTTCATCGGGCCTTCCTGCCCATAGCCCGAAATACGCAGGATGATCAAATCCGGGTTCCATCTGTGCAACACGTCGGGTCCGATATCAGCGCGTTCCAGCACGCCGGGCCGGAAATTCTCAACTAAAACATCACTGGCTTCGACCATGCGGCGCAGAATTGCGCGTCCTTCAGGGGTCTTCCAGTTAAGCGCCAAAATGCGTTTGTTGCGCGCCAGTGTTTTCCACCACACACCCAGCCCGTCATCCTGCGCCTTGGGGCCGAGATCGCGCATCATGTCACCGCCGCGCGGGTTTTCGACCTTGATCACCTCGGCACCGAAATCGGCCAACAAAGTCGCCGCCAGCGGTCCGGCGATCACATGACCAAGTTCGATGATACTAATGTTTTTCAACGGTCCTTGTGACACGCACACACTCTCCTTGGTCATTCAACAGCGGCGGCTATTTAGATTACAAAACCCCCGCCGCAGATCACATATTGCCCGGAAATGAAGTTCGATTCCGGCGCACAAAACAGATAGACAGCCCCTGCGGCTTCCTCGGGTGTGCCGACACGGCCCAGTGGAATAGACGTTTCCATCTGGCTTAACAGATCGGGGCTGACACCGACGCGGATGTCCTTGCCTTCAACCTTGATCGTGCTGTCCCCCTTGGCGCTGCCTTCGGTCAGGCGCGTGCGGATCGGGCCAAAGGCCACGGCATTGACGTTGACCTTGTATCGGCCCCACTCTTTTGCCATCGTTCTGGTCAGTCCGATGATGCCGGCCTTGGCAGCAGAATAGTTGATCTGCCCCGCGTTGCCGCCGGTTCCGGCGATGGACGAAATATTCACAACCTTGCGAAACACTTCCTGCCCCGCTTCAGCTTCGGCGCGGGCCTTGTCGCGGAACACTGGCGCGGCGGCTCTAAGAATCTGAAAGGGTGCTGTCAGATGAACATCTATGATGGCATGCCATTGCTCATCCGTCATTTTCTGGACTACGCTGTCCCAAGTATAGCCCGCGTTGTTAACGATTATGTCCAGCCCGCCGAAGGCATTAACGCCGGTATCAACGAACCGTTGGGCAAAGCCATCTTCGGTCACCGACCCGGCGCAGACCGCGGCCTCACCGCCCATGTCACGGATCATTTCAGCGGTTTGCGCCGCCGGATCCGCATCCAGATCGTTGACCACGATCCGCGCACCTTCGGAGGCCAATTTCAAAGCGATCTCGCGGCCAATGCCGCGTCCAGATCCGGATACCAGCGCGACGCGCCCGTCAAGCCTAGCTGTCATGTCTGTCCTCCCCAACCACAGCGTCCGTGCAAATGCGCCGCCCTCATACCGCCTCGTACAGCGTCACGACACAAGCGCCCCCTAGGCCCAGATTATGTTGAAGCGCCAGCCGCGCCCCCGAAACCTGCCGGGCATCGGCCGTGCCGCGCAATTGCTGCACCAGCTCGGTGCATTGCGCGAGACCCGTGGCCCCCAACGGGTGCCCTTTAGACAAAAGTCCGCCCGACGGATTGGTTACATATTTGCCGCCATAGGTATTGTCGCCATCATCAACGAACTTTCCGGCCTCGCCACGACCGCAAAGGCCAAGCGCCTCGTAGGTGATCAACTCATTATGGGCAAAACAGTCATGCAGCTCGACGACGTTGATGTCTTCGGGGCCGATGCCTGCGGCCTCATAGACCTGATTGGCGGCCTTTTTAGCCATGCTGGCGCCAACAACTTCGCGCATATCGTGGGCATTGAAGGTTTCCGGCCCGTCGGTGGTCATCGCCTGTGCCGCAATCCGGACAGAGGAATCCAGCCCGTGTTTGTCGGCAAACGCCTTTGAACAGATAATTGCCGCCGCCGCGCCGCAGGTCGGCGGGCAAGCCATCAACCGAGTCATGACACCGGGCCAAACCACTTTGGCGGCCAGAACCTCTTCGGCGGTTACCTCAGTGCGAAACAGGGCGACCGGGTTTTTTGAGGCGTGCCGACTAGACTTGGCGCGGATCTTGGCGAATGTTTCCAGGGTGGTGCCAAACTCGTCCATATGCGCCTTGCCGGCACCGCCGAAATACCGCAGCGCCAGCGGGATCTCAGGACTGCCAACCAGATCGTCGGTTTCGTCGTCAAACGATTGGAATGGGCTTACCCGATCCTCGAACACCGACCCGATCGCGCCAGGCTTCATCTGCTCAAATCCTAAGGCCAGGACGCACTCGACCGCCCCACTTTCAACGGCCTGACGCGCCAGAAAAAGCGCTGATGACCCTGTGGAGCAGTTGTTGTTGACGTTCAGAATCGGAATGCCGGTCATGCCCACTTGATACAAGGCCCGCTGACCGCAGGTGCTGTCACCATAAACATAGCCGACATAGGCCTGCTGGATCAGGTCGTAGGACAATCCGGCATCCTGCAGCGCGCTGCGGGTGGCCTTTGCCGCCATCACGTCATAGCTTTCCGACGCGCCGGGTTTCTGAAAGGGGACCATTCCGACCCCGGTTACATAAGCCTTGGTGGACATTGAAGCCTCCCCTGATCAAAATCAGTTTCTCGTACGTATAGGACGGAAACGGTATTGGAATTTATCTAACACATGTTAGAATAATTACAATAGGTGGAGAAAAGCTATGTGCAAGGCCCCTCTGAACCAGTTGAGCAGCGGCACCGTAGCGTCCCTCGGGCATGCACCTCAAAGCGCATCACGGACGGATGTTTACCAGCTTTTCCGCAATCGTGGGTCAGCTTTACCAGATGCCATCGCAATCGAGGACTCTGACGAACGGACGACTTATGCCGCTTTGCTTTGTCGTGTCGACCAGCTGGCCGGGCACTTCGCGGGACTCGGCCTGAACACCGGAGAGCGAATCGCAGTATTGTCACGCAACCGACGCGAATATGTCGAGGTCCAACTGGCCGCCGCCGCCACGGGCTTGATCGTCGCTTGCCTGAACTGGCGGCTTCTGGCCGCGGAATTGCGCCATTGCGTAACTCTGGTTTCCCCGCGCCTGATTATTACCGAACTCGATCTGCAGGAATTGCTCGACCAGACCCCGAATATCCCGACACTGACCTTGGGCCGCGAATACGAGGACGCCCTGACGCAGGCCCCCCATTTCACCCCGGTCCCACAAGACCCCGAAAACGGGCTGGTCATTCTGTATACCAGCGGCACCACTGGCCTGCCCAAGGGGGCAGTCCTAAGCCATCGAGCGATGATTGCCCGCGCGTCAGTCTTTGCCGCCGAACTAGGCCTTGCCCCAACGGACGCATTTGTCGCTTGGGCGCCAATGTTTCATATGGCCTCGACCGATCACGCTCTGTCCACGCTTTTGCGCGGTGGCACCGTAGTTATGATCGACGGCTATGATCCGGATGCTATATGCAGGTCCATTGAAACGCATCGCATTGGCTGGCTGGTTCTGATCCCCGGCATGATCGAATCATTCATCGCCCATTTTAAAGAAAAAGGAATTACACCCATAGGTATTCGAGTCTGCGGTGCCATGGCAGATCTAGTTCCGCCGCATCAGATCTCCGAGATTACCACGTTATTGAATGCGCCTTATCTGAACAGTTTTGGCTCTACCGAAACCGGGTTGCCACCCGCCACGCGCTCTACAATCCCGATTGGCGTAACGCCTCAAACCCTGTCCAAGCAAATTAGCGCATTTTGTGAAATACGTCTGGTGGACGAAACCGACCAGGACGTGCCTGTCGGCACCCCCGGAGAGCTGTTGATGCGCGGGCCGACGTTGTTTTCCGGCTATTGGAATGCCGACGCCACCAATACCGAGGCGTTTCGCGATGGTTGGTTCCACTTGGGCGACGTGTTCCGACGCAATGCAGACGGAACACTGGGTTTCGCTGACCGGGCGAAATATCTCATCAAGACCGGCGGCGAGAACGTCTACCCCGCCGAGATCGAACGCGTGCTGATGGCCGATCCCAACGTCACCGACGCAGCCGTAGTCCGGGTGCCTGACGATCGCTGGGGCGAAGCGCCGGTGGCTTTTGTCTCACGCTCTGGCGACACTGCAACCCAGGACACGCTAATGGCCGCCTGCCGCGCCTCGCTCGCGACCTACAAGTTACCCCGCGAAATTCACTTTATTGCCTTTGAGGATTTTCCAAGGTCAACCAGCGGTAAAATCCAGCGGCACGTTCTGGAATCGTCATTACGCGCCGATCCAGGGGCAATCGAATTGCAAGAGCTAACCCGACCGGAAACGTAGATCGTTCATGAAAGCTTCAACATTGGCAAAGATACTCTGCCGACGTTGCGGCTTGGCGTAACGTCGGCCCTTGATCTTTTTTCTAACATATGTTTGATTTTCCTTGATGGCCAGACAACGGGTCCATTCCGGAAGGACGAAAATGAACGCTCACACTGGACCGTCGATTGAAGATATCGCCGCGATCAAAGCCAATTACGCCCTGAACGACGAACAGCGCGCCATCATCGACCATGTCGATCGTGTGGCGCGTGAAATCCTGCATCCGTTACAGGAAAAGATGGATGCCGAGGAATGGTGGCCAGAAGATTTATTTTCAAAAATGGGAGAGCTGGGCCTGCTGGGGATTACGGCACCGGTTGAACTCGGCGGCAGCGGCCAGGATGAGTTCACTCAGGCCCTGGTGTCGGAAATCTTGTCGAAATGGAACCCGGCCGTGGGTCTGTCACACGGGGCGCATGACAATCTGTGTCTGAACAACCTTCTGCGCAACGGGTCGCAAGGCCAGATCGAACAATACGTTCCCGGCCTGTGCAACGGCACACTGGTCGGAGCGCTTGGGCTGACAGAGCCGGGTGCCGGGTCGGACGCACTGGGGTCTATGGCGACGACTGCGGTGCGCGACGGCGACGACTATGTGCTGAACGGCACCAAAATCTATATCACCAATGGACCGATCGCAGATATCGTCCTCGTTTATGCCAAGACCGACAAATCCAAAGGTGCCAAGGGCATTTCCGCCTTTATTGTCGAAACGGCTACACCCGGCTTCACGGTGGCGCAGAAACTCGACAAAATGGGCTTTCGTGGCTCTCCCACTGGCGAGCTTGTTTTCCAGGATTGCCGCGTGCCCGCCGGTAATATGATCGGGGCGGAAAACACTGGCGTTTCAGTGGTAATGAGTGGGCTGGACCTAGAGCGCGCCATGGTTGCGTCAATGTGCGTGGGTATGGCCGAACGGGCATTGGAACTGGCACTGGAATACTCGCAGCTGCGTGAGCAGTTCGGCAAGCCAATTTCACAGTTCCAGATGATGCAGTCCAAACTGGCCGAAATTTATGTCGATGTCGAAAGCGCGCGCGCCATGAGCTATCGCGCGCTGGCCGCCTGTGTTGGCTTGCCAAGAGGCGCGGGCGGGCGCGGTGAAATTCACAAGCTGACTGCCGCTGCCTGCCTTTATGCCGCCGAAGCCTTCAACCGGTCTGTCACAGCAGCCTGCCACATCCATGGTGGGTCCGGCTATATGCAAGACACTGAGATCAACCGCCTGTACCGCGCCAACAAGCTGTTGGAGATCGGTGCCGGCACGAGCGAGGTGCGTAAGATCATCATCGCCGAAGAACTTTTGCGCGGATAGGAGCAAGAACATGACCACGCATCTGCGCGACAACGCACCCAGCCACTTTGTCACCACCGACCAACAGGCCCTTGCTGATCAGGCCTACCGATTTTTCCAGTCTGAATTCCACCACCTGAACGCAGAAATGGATGACACTGACGACCTGCCCGCATCGGTTTTCCCGAAGCTGGGGGAGATGGGGTATCTTGGCTTAAATGTTTCGCCCGAATACGGCGGTGCCGGGCTCGATTTTACATCGGCTTGTGTCATCACCGAAGAGCTGTCTCGTGCAAACGCCGCGATCGGCCTTAGCCAGGTCGCGCATGACAATCTGTGCGTCAACAACATTTATCGTAACGCCAATGATGAACTGCGGCGCAAATTCTTGCCGGGGCTATGTGAAGGCAAACTGATTGGTGCATTGGGGCTGACCGAACCGGGTGCCGGGTCGGACGCCCTAGGCTCGATGCGCACCACCGCCCGCAAGGATGGCGGCGACTACGTCCTGAACGGCACCAAAATCTATATCACCAACGGTCCGATCGCAGACATCGTTCTTGTTTACGCCAAAACCTCGCCAGAAAAAGGTGCCAAGGGGATTTCTGCGTTCATCGTTGAAGCGGGGACACCCGGCTTCAAAGTCGCTCAAAAGCTGAACAAAATGGGCTTTCGCGGCTCGCCTACCGGCGAGTTGGTTTTTGATGAGTGCCGTGTCCCCGTGGAAAATATGGTGGGCCTGCCCGATACAGGCGTTGCCATCACCATGAGCGGGCTTGATCTAGAGCGCGCAATCGTCTGTTTCAACGCAATGGGTATCGCCCGTCGCGCTCTGGAGATATCCATCGACTATGCCAAGACGCGGCAGCAATTTGGAAAGCCAATCGCCAGTTTCCAGATGGTTCAGGGGATGTTGGCCGACATGTACACAGAAATAGAGGTCGCCCGGACGCTGTCCTTTCGTACTGCGGCAATGTGCGAGGGTCTCGAAGAGGGCGCAGGTGGGCGCGGCGAGATTCACAAATTGACCGCCGCTGCGGTTTTTAAAGCCGCTGCGGCGACATCGTTTGTGCTGGACAGGGCGGTGCAAATTCACGGTGGCGCGGGCTATATGCGCGACACCGAGGTGAACCGGCTCTACCGCACTGGCCGCGTTCTCGAGGTCGGTGCAGGCACGCAGGAAGTGCGCAAGCTGATCATCTCTGGCGAACTTCTGAAAAACTGACGGGCTAGCAACATGATTTCACAGACACACCCACGTTATGCGCCCGACCTGATGGCCGGTCAGGTGGCGCTTGTCACCGGATCGGGCTCTGGCATGGGGCGGGCAACCGCGCTGGAAATGGCCGGTTGCGGGGCGCGATTGGCCCTGTTCGCACGCCGGTCGGAACCATTGGAAGAAACCGCCGAAATGATCCGCGCGCGTGGCGGCGACGCCTTTGTCGTGCCCGGCGACACCCGCGACGAGGACACCATCGAAGCCGCCATGCTGAAGATCAAGGACCACTACGGACAGCTGGACGTCCTGGTCAACAATGCGGGCGGCCAATATATCGCCGCAGCACGTGACATTACCAACAAAGGGTTCGAGGCGGTGATCCGCAACAACCTCATCGGTTCGTGGCAGATGACGCGTGCGGCGGCCGATCATTTCATGTTTGAACGCGGCGGGTCGGTGGTGTTCGTCACAGCGATTTCCGCACGCACGGCACTAACCGGATTTACCCACACCGTTGCGGCGCGTGCCGGTGTCACCGGCATGATGAAAACGCTGGCAGCCGAATGGGGCGAATATGGCATCCGGCTGAACTGTGTCGCTCCCGGCACAATCAAGACCGACGCCCTTGGCCGCTATCCGATTACGTCCGAGCAGTGGCAAATGCTGAACCGCTCGGTCCTGAACAGGATGGGCACAGCCGAAGATATATCGGGCATGATCATCTATCTTGCCTCCAGGTTGGGTGGCTTCATCACTGGCGAGGATGTTTACGTCGATGGCGGTGAAACGCTTCACCTGGGCCACGACGCCCGCGATATGATCAACCCTGAACTGTTTGAACAAAGAAAACGCGGCGACGGCAAAGAATAACTGCCCCACCCCACACTGAAAAGGAACGCAGATGACCGATCCGATCGTCCTGCTAGACATTAAAGACCGTATTGCAACGGTCACCCTGAACGACCCCGACCGGCGCAACCCGATCACCGGCAATAACATGATCGAGGCTATGCTGGACGTCTTTGATCAGGTGCAGCGCAACCCGGATGTCAGCGTGATGGTCCTGACCGGGGCGGGGTCCGCCTTTTGCGCCGGTGGCGACATTAAGGCCATGCACAACAAAACCGATCAATTTGGTCTACCGCCTCTTGACGTCGCGGAGAGCTATATCAATGGAATTCAGCGTATCCCGATCGCGCTTTATAATCTGGATGTTCCGACAATCGCTGCTGTGAACGGCGCGGCGGTCGGTGCCGGGTGTGACCTGACCATGATGTGCGACATGCGGATCGCCTCGGAGAAGGCAAAGTTCGGTGAAGTCTTCCTCAACCTGGGGATTATCCCCGGCGATGCGGGCAGTTGGTTTCTGATCCGTCGGCTGGGCTATCAGATGGCAGCCGAACTGACGTTTTCGGCGCGGATGATAGACGCGGCCGAAGCGCTGGACCTTGATATGGTGCTAGAGGTTGTGCCCCACAACGATCTGATGGCCAGGGCGCGCGCAAAAGCCGCCGTCATTGCCGCCAAGCCGCCGCGCACGGTGCGCACCGCCAAAAGGTTGTTGCGTAATGCCGAGCGCATGGATCTGCCTGATTTTCTGAACACCTCTGCCGCCTATCAGGCACTCATGCACCAAACCGGTGACCATCACGAAGCACTGTCGGCTTTCCTGGAAAAGCGTCAGCCGACATATTCGGGGAAATAGGGCATGCTGCAATGAGTGATACCAAAGATGCAGAACGGTTTGCGATGATCGCAAGCGTCTGGAATTCGAGGGCCAAGGGCCTGATCGCCGAGATGGACTTAAAGATCGAACGCGCCGACCGGCAAGGCGTTGAAATACGGATGCCATTCAACCCAGATTTCTGTTTGGATGAAGAAGGCACAATGTTGCACGGCGGTGTCCTGACGGCCCTGCTCGACAGCGCCTTTGGGCTAGCCAACTTTCTGGCGATCGACGACGTCCAGACAATGGCAACCCTCGATCTGCGTGTCGATTATCTGCGCCCGGCAAGTTCGCGTGCCGACGTCATTGTGTTTGCCGATTGCTACCGGCAGACCCGACACATCGCATTCGGAACCGGAAAAATTTGGTTTGACACCGCTGATTGCGAAGAGGTCGCCCGAGGATCGGCGACCTTTGCCCTGACACGCGGAAAGGGCAGTTTGTTGGATAAAATGAATACAGGAGGCCCAGGCGGATGAAGCTCAGCGACATACAGGCGCGATGTGATCGTGTGCCGTTCTTCCGTCACTTGGGTTTTTCAGTAACTGAAGCCAACGACACGCATTTTGTGGCACGTATGCCATTCGAACAGCGACACATAGGCAACCCCGTACTTGATACATATCATGGCGGGATAATTGCCAGTTTTATGGAAATAATTGCCTCATTGACCGTGTTGGACGATCTAGAATCACCCCCACCAAAACCGATCAATCTGACCGTTGACTATCTTCGACCCGGGCTGCCGGGAACGTTGAACACACGCGCCACGGTCTCGCGTAAAGGTCGGCGAATGGCAAGCGTCGAAACCATTGCCTGGCTGGAAGATGAGGGAAAGCCAGTCGCAAAGGGCCTATTCCACTTTCTGTTGGTCTGACCCCAACGGACCCTCAAAAGGGCACCTCCAAAAATTGCCCCGGCCTTGGCGCTCCGATATGATGGGACAGTGACCAGGCAGTGGGAGATGCATTGATGGCACAGACGGGACCTGCTGATCTTTCTGACTGTTATGCAAAGCGGCACGTGAATAAAGACCCGCTGGTCGAAATTGACGCGTTGGGGCCGTGGGAGGAGTTTCGCTCAACTCTAGACCGGGTCAGCCGCAAACCGGATGCGGATCACAAGTCACGCGCCGGGTGCCCGCCGATAGACGCAGTTCTGACGGTCGCAGGCTGTTCCCGCTGCCCCGTAGTCGCGAAAACAATCAAAACAGAGGAGCCAAAGATTTAGGCGCAATAAAACTACGAAAGGGTCCCGCCCAATACTCAAATAAGATCTTTCGCGCTCCACAGACAGAAGCATTTCAGGACCACCGAACCCTTTTACCCTACCATTGTCCTTCCGCCAGCACCGATGTGCGCACCAGCATTTATGTACTGGTGCCCAACAATTCATAACTCTTGCGATTTCAGGGCAGACTATAGGACTTCAATCCCCCAGTTTTTCTATTGCAATCGCGATCCCCTGACCGCCCCCAATACACATTGTGATCAGAGCCTTCGTTCCACCAAAACTGTCAAGGGCATTGAGGGCTTTCAGAGTCAGGATCGCTCCAGTGGCGCTAATCGGATGGCCAAGCGCGATTGCTCCGCCGTTCGGATTTACCTTTTCCGGATTCAAACCAAGCACTTTATTCACAGCCAGGGCCTGCGCAGCGAACGCCTCGTTTGATTCTATCACGTCGAAATCAGCGATGTTCAGCCCGGTGCGTGCGCATAGCGCCTGTACGGCCGGAATTGGGCCGATCCCCATAACTTCGGGGTCCACTCCGGCAATCGAGTAACCCAAAATGCGCGCCCGCGGCTGCAGACCAGCTTTTTTTGCTGCGTCAGCCCGTGCTAGAACCATCGCGGCAGCACCATCGTTAATCCCGCTGGCATTTCCTGCTGTCACGCTGCCGCCCTTGCGGAACACGGGCTTCAGCCCGGCCAGCGCCTCCGCAGTCGTCGCCTTAGGGTGTTCATCTGTGTCAAACACAGCAGTGCCTTTGCGGGTTTTCAATTCAACTGCCGTGATTTCTCGCTTAAAGCTACCATCACCAATCGCTCTTGCCGCGCGGGCTTGGCTGGTCAGCGCAAAGGCGTCTTGGTCAGCCCGTGTAATTTGCAGCTCAGTCGCCACGTTTTCGGCCGTAACACCCATATGCCCGGATCCAAAAGGGCACGTCAGCGCGCCTAACATCATGTCCACCGCGGTGATATCACCCATTTTCTGCCCCCACCGCGCCTGCGGAATGATATGGGGGGAGCGGCTCATACATTCAGCGCCGCCTGCAAGGGCGAAATCGGCGTCGCCCAACATCAACGACTGCGCGGCCGAAACAATCGCCTGAGCGCCGGATCCGCACAACCTGTTGACATTCATTGCGGGGGCGCTTGCCGGCACACCAGCCTGCATTGCGACCACGCGCGACAAGTACATATCCCGTGGCTCGGTATTAATGACGTGACCAAACACCACCTGGCCGATTTGATCAGCCTTTAAACCTGAACGTTCTAGCGCCGCTTTGGCTACAATTGTTCCCAGTTCGATTGGCGAGGTTCCTGCAAGGCTACCCCCGAAAGTACCAATGGCGGTGCGTGCGCCATCAAGAATTACAACGTCTGTCATGTATCTTCCATTTCTTCTGCTTTAGTTTCACCGTAGTTAGAGCATCTGATTGAATGCCGTCGTTCCGCCGACAATCACCACTGCAAGCTATTCGGCAGGGTGGATAAGTTTAGAAAGTTCACTTTGCCGTTTGGACAAGTTGATTGTTTCGGTCGCGACAAGCCGGTCCCCCGCAAAGGCATGCACTTCCGTCTCAACCCCGTTTTTCCCATTGAACGCAACCAGCTTGTCGTAACGCGTGAGCCCGCCCAACCCCTGAAGCTTCATCCCCAATAGATCGGACCAGAACCGTGGTGGCGCAGCGTCGGGAATGCGAACGCCACAGATGCTGCTTGCTGCGATCTGAGCCTGAACCATAGCATTGTGGATTGTCTCAATGCGTATCCGACCGCCATAATAGGAGTTTTCGGCTGCGGCACAGTCGCCGATTGCGTAGATGTCGGGATCCGAACTGCGCATGGCCTCATCGACTATGATTCCATTGTCGCAAAGCAACCCAGCGTGGACGGCCAAACCTTGGTTCGGCAAGGCTCCGATGCCGACGACGACCAGATCTGCCGCCACTGCTTCACCGCTTTCCAGAATGCAGGTCCGCGCCTGCCCGTCAACGCCATCTATCCGGGCCAATCTGGCGTTCAGAGCAAACCGGATGCCAGCGGCCTTAAGCTGCCTTGTGATAACATTGGTGGCCGAAGGTGTGGCGACCCGCGCCATCACACGTCCAGCGGATTCGATTACCGTGACCTGCTTGTCTAGTGCAACCGCAGCGGAGGCAACTTCCAGCCCGATCACGCCGCCGCCAAGGATAGCCACCGATTTTGCGCTACGTAGCGATTTGTGCAGGCGCGTGGCGTCAGACAAATTACGCAGATAGCAAACATTGCTCAGACCTGCACCGGGACAGCGCAGGCGCCGTGCGCTGGACCCGGTCGCAAGAATAAGTTCGTCATAGGGATAATGAACGCCCGCTTTTGTCAGGACGGCCTTGGCAGTCCGATCTATCGCTACCACTCCTTGACCCATTTCCAAGGTGATACCGTTCGTTGGAAAAAACGCCCCAGGCTTCAATAGCGTCGCTGCGGGCGGCTTATCTTTTGCAAGAAAAGCCTTCGACAGGGGCGGCCTTTGGTAGGGGGCAACGGATTCAGCCCCCAATATCACGACCTGCCCCTCAAAGCCCTGCTGACGCAGCGCTGATGCCGCATTCACACCAGCGGTTCCGGCCCCTACTATCACGATCTTATCCAAGTTATCCTGCATTTCAGTTCTTTCCGCGTTGGGTCATATCAGGTTACGCGCCTGTGCTTCGGTGACCGCCTGTACGCGACTGCGCACATTGAGATCGGCGAATATTTTTCTCATGTGCCATTTCACGGTGTCTTCACGCACTAAAAGCCGGTCGGCAATCTGCTTGTTGGACAGACCTTCGCGCACGTAGCGCAAAACTCTGATTTGTTTTGACGAAAGCGTCGTCCCCTCCCGCCTTGTGCTTTTTGGTAATAAGCTCCGAACTCCCACAAGCTGATCGCTTGTTTCAACTTTCTGTGCCGGAACAACAAATTCCAGATCGGTAAATGCAACATCGCTGGTGATCGTCAGCCCCGCCAACAGATCGCGGGTATCTCCAGCCGTCTGGAAACACCCCAGCAGCAAAACCATCTCATACGCCTCGGTCGCAACCTTTCGAGCGATCGGCACTGACTCTGATGCCGCATGTGCACCTGCGGCGCACATCAATGCGCGCACTTCCAAGCGCCCGGCGTCAATTGCGCGCGCAGTACGACCTGCTTCATTCGCATTCTTTACGGCCAGACTGTATTGACCATTTCGCAAGGCAGCTAAGGCCCGCAAAATCGACAATTGAGCGCGCAATGGCCGGGCATGGAGTCCAGAGAACACCGGATCACTTTCTTTCGGCATCGCCTTATCGAATCCCTGTATTCCCTCGGCTATATACAGTTCGGCAATCTCCATCTGGATGAGTGTCTCCAAACGATACAGTTTTTTCTCCTGGGCAAGTGCACGGACCCTCTCAAGCAAGGCCAGCGCACCGCGCAGATCGTTCGTTCTCCGCCGCCAAGCCGCAGCCACGCGGCAAACGCGGTAAAGAATATCTGTGACTCCATACTTACCTGCAAATTCCAGATAGCTTTCTACTAAATCATCAGAAAACTCCAACATTCCCAGCTCACATGATGCCTCGGCTTCAAAAGAGATAAGCATTTTGGCCGAGAACGGCGTGCGCTCCACCTGCACGTTCGGATCGATCCGCGCCGCCTCGATCAAGCGCTGTGCACCATACATATCGCCGCGATTTAAGGCCGCTTGGATTTCAGCGGCATGTAACCAACCGAATGCAAATCTCTGACGACCCGCAGTATTGGCTGGATTTGCGAGCACCAGAAACTTGCTCAATTCTGAAAACCGGCTTTGGCTGGACATGATAAAAGTCAAGCAAGTTAAGGCCGCTCCTTTCCCTACAACGTTTACGTTGCCAAATTCGGAAATCCAATTAGTACAAAGCGTTTCACTGAGCTGTAGATCATCGTGTGTCGCGTAGCCGATAGCTCGAACCAACTGCCGCCAACCCCAGTCAATTCGCGATGTTTCATTCATGCGAGTTTCGGGCATAGCGTTTAGCAGCTTTTCCGCTTCCGACGCCTCCTGACTGAAATAGAGTGTCCATGCATAGGCCAGCGTGATGGCGGGGTTGCTCTGCATAGCCCGTTTCGGGACTTGTATCAGCAAGGATCGTAGCGCTTCAATCTCACCCTGACGCAGAGCTAGATCAAGCATAATATCTTCGCTTAACCCAAGAGCCCAGCGATGATCCCCCGCACGCAACGCCAAATTGATCGCCTGCTGAAATTCACGGCGTCGCCAATGCCAAAAGGCCGCTCGTTTCAGGAAATAGGATCCCCGCTCTGGGGTACGGGCTAAAAAACGCTCCTGAAAGTAGTCTCGCAAGGCGGGATGAAGCAAAAAGATATCTGCGTGGATCTTGCTTCTAAGCAACAAGTTATGATCGAAGGCGATGTCACCCATCAGCGCAGCGGCATCATCTGTCTTGAAAACATAGTTGAAGCTTTCGCTCGAAATCGGAGCGATCGTGGCTGCTCTTTCAAGAAACCTGAGATGCTTTTCTGTCAGGGATGGCACAATCTCTTCCAGAAAGAAGCGCTTTGTCTCAGGCCATCTACTTGCCTTGTCATCCGGAAACTCTGTGCCGGTCATGATCTTGCAAAGTGCCGGCCAGCCCCTTGTCTCATGCATCATTTCGTCAGCAGAATATGACTTGCCCGTGTTCGAAAACGCCTCGACCTCTTTCTCGCTAAAAGAAAGGTCATCGAGCAATATCTCCAACACGCCGGTTTGAAGCGTGAGCTGAGCAAAACCACGCCGCGATACCGCAGCAAAAGCGAAGTGAAGGTTACGGGGCGATTCGGTTACGAACACCTCAAGGCGACTGACAAAGTCCCCACCTTGATCCAAATCATCGACACAAATCAGAACTGGCGACATAAGCAGCGAATCAATCTGCCACATCGCCGTGGCCAACTGCCGAAAATCTTTTGGCACCGCGGGGGCCCCAACTTGCGTAGGCGGATAAATTTGGCCGCAAATCGCCGCGACCAAATCCGCCTCGCTATCATAGCCCGCCGCCAAAGACACGTATGCAAAGCGGTTGCCATCATTGGCAAAGTGAAGGCAGTTTTGCGCTAATAATACTGATTTTCCATATCCTTGTGGACCACGGTATATCAATGTGCGCAATTCAGACTGCGCCTCAAAGGTGAGATGCGCGCGCGCAATACAGTCCCCGGAAATGGCATTGACCCGCGCCAATACACGAGCGCGCCCTGCCTCCCTTGTTGAGGCCGAAATATCGGTGTTCTTGCTAAACATTTTCTCCCTGAGGCAAGGACATAAGCCTGTGCGCTCTCCATATTATTCACCCTAAATAGGAAAAGCAGAAAGCCAAACTACACTTTAGTGTAGTTGCGGTGGGCAAAACAACCAGCATTTTAGCGAGACACATCGCCGCTCGTTGGAAAATTCGTCGCACTACGTGGCAAAATCACCAGAAATCGGAGCGGAGACTGCAGTTTCAGGGAGGAAATGCGCATGACCACTGTCTCAAAAGAACCCGACTCCATTGCGGAGTACGTCGATAAGAAACGTTATCTATGGATGCTTTCTGTAATATGGCCAGCGACCCCAATCATCGGCCTCTACCTGGTGGCGCAAACGGGATGGAGCATTTGGTACGGTCTTGTTCTCTTCGTCTGGTACGCGCTGGTTCCGCTATTGGATGCCATGTTCGGAGAGGACTTCAACAACCCACCCGAAGAAGCCGTCGAGGCTCTGGAAAAAGACCGGTACTACCGCGTCCTGACCTACCTCACCGTGCCTATGCACTATGCTGCCCTTTTGGCGTCAGCTTGGTGGGTCAGTACGCAAAGCATGTCATTGCTTGAAATCGTCACTCTGGCATTGTCGCTGGGAATTGTGAACGGTCTTGCTTTGAACACTGGCCACGAGTTGGGCCACAAGAAAGAAACCTTTGATCGCTGGATGGCCAAGTTGGTGCTTGCGGTTGTCGGCTACGGCCATTTCTTTATCGAGCACAACAAAGGCCATCATCGCGATGTCGCGACCCCAAAAGACCCGGCAACGTCGCGGATGGGCGAAAGCATTTACAAGTTTTCAACCCGTGAAATTCCCGGTGCCTTCCGCCGTGCGTGGGAACTCGAAGAAGAGCGCCTGTCGCGTCGTGGCAAAAGCCCCTGGAGCCTTGAAAACGAGATTTTGCAGCCTATGCTGATAACCTTTGCTCTCTATGTTGGGCTGCTCGCCTTCTTTGGCCCCCTGATGCTGATATTCCTGCCCATACAGATGGCATTCGGCTGGTGGCAGCTGACCAGCGCCAACTATATCGAGCACTACGGGTTGCTGCGTGAAAAACTGGACAACGGTCGCTACGAGCACCAAAAACCCCACCATTCGTGGAATTCAAACCACATCATGTCGAACCTGATCCTGTTCCACCTCCAGCGCCACTCCGACCACCATGCGCACCCAACGCGGTCCTACCAGTCGCTGCGTGATTTCAAGGATTTGCCAGCGCTGCCCACAGGCTACCCTGGCATGTTCTTCATGGCGATGGTTCCGGGTTGGTTCCGCGCTGTCATGGACCCCAAAGTGGTCAACTGGGCGCACGGCGATCTGAGCAAAGTCCAGATCGACGACGGCAAGCAGGAGCACTACGAGCAGAAATTTGGGTCGATCGGCGTATCGCCCGGAATTTCCGCAGCCACCGCCGCGGAATAACCTGCTGATCGGTCCTGTCAGGGCCGCCGAAAGGCGCGCCCTGACAGGACCGATCACAAAACAGTCTCCAAAAATAAAGATGATCGTTGCTTTGTCAGCAGAGCATTCTGATGTTGCCAAAAATTCTTGTTTGGCCGCCTGAACCCGCTCGCCTCTTTCAAAGCAAGCTAAATGAACGACCAAGGGAGGAAATTGGACATGGCAAAATACATGTGCCCCGACTGCAAATATTCATATGATGAAGTTACCGGAGATCCTCATGAAGGGTTTCCGGCAGGGACGCCCTGGGCGCAAATCCCTGAAGAGTGGTCCTGTCCGGATTGCGCCGTTCGCGACAAGGAAGACTTTGAACTGATTGACGGCTCTGCTGTGTCTGTCGCTGCGTCGGCACCGGCACCAACGGCCCCCACCCCCGAACGCCCCGTGACCGCGACTAAGGTTGTGGAGGCTGCGGCCCCGCAGCCACCCTCCAAGGCTGCGGCGGAAGGTGCCAAACCTTTCGTGAAATGGATCTGCATCACTTGCGGCCATATTTATGATGAGGCTCTTGGCGACGATTACGAGGGCTTTGCGCCGGGAACACGTTTTGACGACATCCCTGACGATTGGTGCTGCCCGGATTGTGGGGCAACCAAAGAAGACTATGTGCTGTACCAAGAAAAATGACCGATGCGAGAATATGAATATCCGCCTTTGAAAGCAGCGGACAGGGAGAAACACAATGAATATCTACGCTGAAAACGAAACTGCCAACGCGCTGCCGTTCGTCTCAAGAATCGAAGACGTCTTCAAAGCGCAATGTGAAGCCGGTCTGATCCGCAGAGGCACCTTTGACCGCAAAGCCCGGATTGCGCAGTTGGACCGGCTAAAAGCTGCAATTTTGCGCCGCGAGGATGAGATCATCGCCGCTTGTTTTGCAGATTTCAAGAAACCGGCGGCCGAGGTCAAGCTGACTGAAATTTTTCCGATACTGCAGGAAATTTCACATACCAAGCGCCACTTGAAGAGCTGGATGAAGGTCAAACGCGCGATGCCCACGTTGGGTGTTCTGGGCACAACGGCCCGGATCCAACCGGAAGCAAAAGGAGTCTGCCTGATCATTGCTCCGTGGAACTACCCGTTTCAGCTGGCTCTCGGGCCACTTGTTTCGGCGCTCGCCGCTGGCAACAGCGCCATCATCAAGCCATCCGAGGAGACACCGCATACGTCTGCGCTGGTTGCTGACCTCGTGGCTGAAACGTTTTCGCCTGATCTGGTCGCTGTATTCGAAGGTGACGTGGCCGTTGCGACACAGCTTCTGGACCTTCCTTTCGATCACATCTTTTTCACGGGCAGCCCGCAGGTCGGTAAAATCGTGATGACCGCTGCGGCCAAATCGCTGGCCTCAGTCACGCTGGAACTGGGCGGGAAGTCTCCCACGATCGTCGGTCCAACTGCGAATGTAAAAAAGGCAGCCCGCAATATCGTTTGGGGAAAGTTTGCCAACAACGGTCAGACATGCATCGCGCCTGACCACGTATTTGTACACCGTGACATTGCGCTAAAGTTCAATGACGCCGTGAAGAAGGAAATAGGGCGGGTTTTTGGGGAGACCCCCGAGGCCCAAAAACTGACCCCTGACTATTGTCGCATCGTAAATGATCGCCATTTCAATCGTGTCAGCGGTCTGATCGAGGATGCCAAATCGAAGGGTGGGAAAATCACACTAGGTGGACAGGTCGACGCGGCACAGAACTATGTCGCGCCAACGCTGATTTCAAATGTAACCGCCGATATGGAGATCAGCCGGGAAGAACTGTTTGGGCCGATCCTGCCAATCATCGAATATGAAGACATCGACAAGGTGATCCAACAGATCAACGCGAATCCCAAGCCTTTGGCGCTTTATATTTTCGACAAAGGCAAAACCCTCGTTGACGAGGTCATTGCTCGCACCAGCTCCGGAGCGGTGGAGGTTAATCTGACCGTTGTGCATTTCCTGCATCCCAACTTGCCATTCGGTGGCGTGAATAATTCGGGCATCGGTGCTGCTCACGGTGTTTACGGCTTTAGAGCGTTCTCGCATGAAAAGTGAAGAACCACCGGCTGACGCCGGAGGCATCATTTGTCGGAATGTAATTCCAGATACTGCTTGATGACATCGTCTGTCACATTCCCAGATGTAGTCGAGAAGTATCCACGTGCCCAAAACCGCCTTCCCCAGTAGCGCTTTCG
>DRFG01000076.1 GCA_011050655.1 Roseobacter sp. | reverse complement strand
TTGGAAAGGAACTGTTCGAACCATCGTTCAAGGTTCATACCGTTCCACAAGATCAGGTCAGCCCCCACTGCCCCCACTATATCGCGCGGGGTCGGTTGATAGCCGTGAATCTCTGCGCTGGGCTTGGTTATTGAAACGACCTCCGCGGTATCACCGCCAACGTGTTTGGCCATGTCCGCAAGTACGGTGAATGTTGTCACTACTTTGAAATCCGCAGCGTAAACGGGAAAACCCGCTGTAAGAGCAACAATGGCAGATGTGACAAACGCGGTCTTTTTCATTGGTACACTCCTTACCCAAGACAGGTTCTATCTGTTAATGCGAATTATTCGCAAATGTCAAATGTGCAATTGATAATGACTTGCAGTAACTTGCGGAAGCACCCCCGCTCGCTTAATGTCGGGCCAAATAAAATGGTGAACGCTTTGAATGATGAACCCGACCTTAGACAGGTCTTACGCGACGCCGGGTTACGTGTAACACCGCAACGTGCGTCAATCATAACCATCCTGTCCGAAACAGATGACCACCCCAACGTCGAGGAGCTTTACGAGAAAGTTCGCGCGCTGGATGACACTATTTCAGTCGCCACGGTGTACCGTACCATGTCGGTGCTCGAGAATGTGGGGCTGGTGCGCAAGCTTGTGTTGGACGATGCCCCCGCCCGCTACGAAATGATGCCACCGACCAATCATGACCACCTTGTCGATCTTGAAAGCGGTGAACTGGTGGAGATTCCGGGCACAGACATTGCAGATGTCATGAACCGCGTGGCATCAGAATTGGGGTACGAGATCGTCAGTCACCACACTGTCATCCGTGCGCGCAAACGCTAAATTGCATCGTCAGATACCAAAGACCGGACCATCGCAGCCGCGCCAGCGGCTATGGTGCGCAGGATGATTTCGTCAGGAATATCGCGATTTAGCCAGTCGCGCATCGGGCCGAAAGCCGACAGAAACACTATTAAATTCGCCACGATATCCAGGCGCTGATCGCCTTTCTTCGACCCCAGTCGCACGATCAATTGATCGGCAAGGTCTTTCATCACCGCGAACTCACGCGCCTGAAGCGTGGCGCGGTCCTGAGCTTGCATGTGGGGAACGCTGCGATACGCCAGAAGCGTTCCGTCACGTTTGGTCGTCCAACTTTCGCGAAAGTATTTTTCAAACGCCGCCTCGAGCGAAATGGAAGGGTCCAATAGAATGACAGGTAACGTCATAGCGTCTTCGCGAAACCAGAGCTGATTCAGAAGGCGGCGTAAGATGTCATTCTTATTGGCAATATAATCGTAGATGCTGGCCTGATTCACCCCTGACCGGGCACAGATATCGCGAATGGTCGTGGCGGCGAAACCTTTTTCAAGAAACAGACCTAATGCAGCTTCACATATTTGTTCCCTACGGTTCTGAATCAGCGATTGATTTTGGACACTGGTAATATCTGCTTCCACCAATACTTTCGTACGTAATGCATGCAGCCGGTCCATACGATCAGATGGTAGGGTGGTGTCGGGCATACAGGCTTCCTTTTTAGAAAAACCTATCGCCTTTCGATATTCGGAACAATAACGAACCGTTAGCCTTGGATAAACTAAAACCCCCGCCGATACTTAACATCGACGAGGGTAATAATAGCTTAGTTGGGTTAAATCAGCTTATTCGCCAAGACTTAGGGCAACAAAGCGTGGGTCTCCTGCCCGACGTATCAGCAACAGCAGCGATTTACGCCCTGCGTCGCGGGCAGATTTAACCTGATTTTCCAGCCCATCAATGGTTTCCACCGCTTCCTGACCAGCCTCGGTAATGATGTCTCCTACCCGCAGTCCCTTCTCAAAGGCTTCTGATGTTTCATCAACCTCGGACACAGCAAGACCCGTCGTTGTATCATCTGCACCAAGCTCCGCTCGGATATCATCGGTCAATGGGGTCACCGTCAAACCCAACAGCGATTTACTAGCCGGAGCCACCGGCGCATTTTCTGGATCCGCGTTTTCCGTAGGCATACTGGCACTTTCGGCATCTTCGCGGCGGCCTAGCGTAATTTTCAACGTTTGTGATTTACCGTCGCGCAGAATGGTGACGCGTACGGCAGCGCCAACGGTGCTGTTGCCGACCTGACGTACCAGCCCGCGCGTATCTTCGACATCCACACCTGCAAAGCTAAGAATAATGTCTCCGGTTTTCAGCCCTGCCTCTTTTGCTGGTCCTTCGGGGACATCGGTAATCAACGCACCGGAAGCTTTGGCAAGGCCCATCGCATCAGCAACGTCCTGCGTCACATCCTGAATACGCACTCCTAACCAGCCCCGGCGGGTTTCGCCAAATTCCTTGAGCTGATCAACAACGCGGGTCACCACGTTAGATGCCATCGAAAACCCAATGCCGATTGATCCGCCATTTGGCGACAGAATAGCAGTGTTAACTCCGATAACTTCGCCATCCATATTGAAAAGTGGACCGCCAGAATTGCCGCGGTTGATCGCGGCGTCGGTCTGAATATAGTCATCATAGGTGCCTGAAAGAGCACGGTTGCGTGCTGACACGATACCCGCCGAAACCGAGAACCCCTGCCCCAAAGGGTTGCCCATCGCAATTACCCAATCACCGACGCGGGCGGCGTTGCTGTCACCAAAGCTGACAAAAGGCAAAGCATTGGGCGCTTCCACCTTGAGAAGCGCTATATCCGTGTTGGCATCCGTGCCGATTACAGTCGCTTTTAGCTCTTCACCGGTAAAAAATTCGATCGTAATCTCATCCGCGCCATCTATGACGTGATTGTTGGTAACGACAAACCCATCCTCGGAAATCACGAAGCCCGATCCAAGTGCTGCCGATTTGCGTGGTGCTGGGGGGGCACCTTCGTTGTTCCGGTCACGAAATTCATTAAAGAAATCCTCAAACGGCGATCCTTCAGGAACAATACCACGAGGTCCAGTACGCCCCTCAACCATTGTCGAAGTGGTGATATTAACCACCGAGGGGCTGATTTTTTCAGCTAGCGGTGCTAAGCTTTCAGGCTTTGCCAAGGCCATGACCGATTGCATTAAAACAAAGGCCAACGCCAACATACCCATCATTAAATACTTGAGGTTGGGCGTCATTGCATCGGATTTCGACAGGGACACGGCCTTTGGCTGCATGCATCATCTCCAGATCATAAGACGGGCGCAGGGGCCCAAGAATGGTTCAGCAGCAGAGTGCATCTGCAATTCACTAGCCGCAAGCTGAAAGATGGGTATCTTCACGCGCATGTCAACGGGCGCTTATCCAACTGCGAGATGGTTGGTTAAAATTATCATAACATTTCCGGCATTTGGCCAACCGACATACAGTTTTCAACGCCTGACACAAAAAGGGCCGGCACAGTGGCCGGCCCCTTCGAAAGCAATTTCACCGCGAACTCAGTTGTTCACTGCGTTGCTGTTTGCAGCGTTGCTGTTTGCAGCATCGTTGTTCGCAGCGTTGCTGTTTGCAGCATCGTTGTTCGCCGCGTTGTCATTCGCAACATCGTTGTTGATCGGGGCGTTCAACGGATTGTTGTCGTTGTTAAAGCCAAGATAGTTGAAGAATTGACTATCTGGCGACAGTACCATCGACGAATTTTCACCCGTCAGCGCTTCTTCATACGCACTCAGAGAGCGGTAAAATTCGAAGAACTCCACATTTTTGCTATAGGCTTGCGCAAAAATCTTGTTCCGCTCAGCATCTGCCTCACCTTCGGTGATGCGTGCATCACGGCGGGCTTCGGACAACATTTCTTCATATGTGCGATCCGCCAAGGCGGTCACGCGAAGCGCCGCTTCACGACCGCGGGCACGTTCATCCGTGGCTTCACGTGCACGTTCCGCAATCATCCGCTGAAGCGTCGCATCAAAGTTCTGCTCTGGCAGATTGGTCTGACGCAAACGTACATCAACAACGTCCAACCCCAAAGCCTGCGCACGAGCATCCGACCGCTCACGGATCTGATCCATCAAGGCAGAGCGTTCTGGGGACAGGATCGTATTCGACGTCACGCCCTGCGACCCGAGAACCGCACGAATCTGACCATCCAGGATACCGTTGAGCTGAATTTCAGCTTGGCGGCCTCCGTCGACACCCAAAGCTTCGCGGAACTGACGCACATCGGCGATACGATAAAGTACAAAGGCATCAACCTCCAACCGTCGGTCATCGGCCGGTGTAACTTCGATCATCGGCGTTTCCAGCGACAGGATACGGTCGTCATAACGCACGACCTCGTCCAAAAGCGGGATCTTGAAGCCAATGCCGGCTTCTTCACGCACCTGCTTGATTTGGCCAAAACGAAGCACCAACGCTTTTTCACGTTCATCAACGATATAGATCGACGACAAAGCGGCGATGATAGCGATGATCACGACGGGAATGATGATATTGAGTTTACGCATCAGTTTGATCCTCGATTAGTGTTCCGAAGCTCATTGAGCGGCAGATATGGCACGACGCCCTGCGCGCTCCCGTCGCTCCCATTTTCAAGGATAATCTTGTCGACATCACCCAAAACTTTTTCCATCGTTTCGATATAGAGGCGTTTGCGTGTTACTTCTGGCGCCGCCATATATTCTGTCAACACAGCCTCAAACCGGCTGGCTTCACCCACCGCATCGTTTACGACCCGCGCCCGGTACCCTTCCGCCGCTTCCAAAAGCTGTGCGGATTCACCGCGTGCTTCCGCTGTGCGACGGTTGGCATAAGCGTCAGCCTGACGTTCGACCCGATCCCGTTCCTGTTCGGCGGCCTGAACATCGCGGAATGCGTCGATGACAGATTCCTCTGACACGCGGCCGTCGTTGTCAGTGACGGTGACCGTCTGCCTAGGGGGGTCAACCTTGTTGAAGTTGACGCGGATAATGTTGATCCCTGTCTGCCGGTTATCCAGTGTGGACTGGATCAGCTCGCGTGCATTCGCTTCAATCGCGGCACGATCACGGTTAAGGATCGGGGCCAGCTCTGACTGGGCAATGATTTCGCGCATGGCGGATTCAGAAATCGCACGGACTGCGACCTGAGGATCCCTGAGCGAAAACTTGAAATTGCCTGCATCCTTGACGTTCCAGACCACCTGGAAATCAATATCGACAATGTTTTCATCCGTCGTAAGCATCAAGCCTTCATTGTCGCCACCACCGCGTCCCGCGCCGATCGTTTCCGCCCGGTTCGTTGTGACATCAAAAACTTCGGAGGTAACAAACGGCCAAGGTGCAAAGTTCAAACCTTCGGTGCCGACGCTAGAAAACTTACCAAGAAAAAGCTCGATGGACTGTTGTTCTGGACGAACAGTATAGAAGCTAGCCATACCCCAAAGAACCACAGCAGCCAAAGCCCCTAGACCGACGGTACCGCGCGTAAGCCGCGGGCCGCTACCGGTTCCGCCGCCGGATGGACCACCAGTACCATTGCCGCCACCCTTACCGCCCATCAGGACACGCAAACGTTCTTGGCCTTTCCTAACAAGATCATCAATCTCTGGTATCTGGGGTTTATCCGAACCGGGGCCACGATCGCCCCCCGTGGGCCGGTTATTGCCTGGCTTTTTCTGGTTGTCACCAGAATTGCCCCCGCCTGAGTTTCCTCCGCCGCCCCAAGGACCGCCTGTATTTCCAGTCATTAATTCTTCCCTATTATGGCCATGCCAACGGCCTCGTCTTGTTCAGATTTGGACATGATTGCCCAGAAATCAAGCGATGCGCGTTGGGTTGCGCATGGTAACCAGTTCTTCAGACATCGTCGGGTGCACAGCGCAGGTCGCGTCGAACTGCTCTTTTGTAAGCTGTGCTTTGACGGCGATGCCGACCAACTGAATGAGTTCGCCTGCGTTTGGCGCTACAATGTGACACCCAAGAACAACACGTGTCGCCTTGCTGACGATCAGCTTCATCATGACGCGCGCTTTCTTTTCAGCAAACGCTGTTTGCATTGGCCGGAAGGACGTAGAATAGACCTCGATCGACTCTTGCTCGGCGGCTTGTTCTTCTGTCAGCCCCACTGTGCCGAATTCAGGCTGCGTGAACACCGCGGAAGGTACCAATAGATGATCGACCGGTGTTGGCGTCCCGCCAAACACGGTCTGTACGAATGCCATGCCTTCGCGAATTGCAACCGGGGTCAAGTTGACACGGTCAGTCACGTCGCCAATAGCGTAAATCGACGGTACCGCAGTTTGGCTATATTCGTCGACTATTATTTCGTTGCGACGCCCCAGTTTGACACCGACTTCTTCCAGCCCCATGTCGTCAGTATTCGGAGCACGGCCAGTCGCGAACAACACCATGTCGAAAAATTTCTCTGCGCCATTGGTGGACTTGACCCAAATCGGGCCCTGCTTGCTTACGCGGGCCAAATCGGTGTGCTCATTCAGTTCGCTAGGGTGTGACGACAAGGCCCCGGTCGCGGCGTCGGAATGGCTTGGCATCGTGTCTTTTTCGCGTTCGTTTTCTAGTGCCATTTCAACGATACTAGTACCGCAATGAATATCAATATCCGCTGAGCGCATGGAATCCGCGATAAGCCCGCGCGCTTCTTCATCGAAGCCTCGCAAGATCTGCGCAGCGCGATTATACATCGTTACCTCGACGCCAAACCCATTGAGAATCCCCGCAAATTCACAGCCGATGTAACCGCCACCAACTATAAGGATCGACTTGGGCAGGCTTTCGAGGTGGAAAATATCATCAGAAACGATGCCTAAATTCGCATTCGCCAGATCAGGGCGGATAGGACGCCCACCCGTCGCCACAAGAATGTGCTTGGCAGTGCGGGTTTCGCCATTCGACAATTCGATGGTATGCGCGTCCTTGATACGGGCACGCTGATCAAAGGTTTCAACGTCCGTATTCGCCAAAAGCTTGCGGTAGACCCCTTCAAGGCGGTCTAATTCATTGTGCATCCGATCTTTGAAATAATGCCAGTCAAAAGTACCGTGCTTTATATTCCATCCAAAAAATTGGGATTCATCCACCATTTCGGCATAACCCGAAGCAAAGACCATCAGCTTTTTCGGCACGCAACCGCGAATGACGCAGGTACCGCCGTATCGATCATCTTCGGCCAAGCCTACCTTGGCCCCGTATTCACCCGCGGCAACACGTGCCGCACGCACGCCACCCGAACCACCGCCAATCACAAACAGGTCGAAGTCAAAATCACTCATATGGTCGAGGCCTTTCTAGATCAGTCGCTAAGGTCGGAGAACAGGTTATCGGTTTCTACAAAATCCAAACGATCACGGTCCACCGTGCCCTCGTTGATATCTCGGACTTCGACACGGCCATCGCCGTACCCGATAACCACTGCATCACAGATATCAATGAAAAGCCCGTTTTCAACCACACCCGGCATTTGATTCATGACAAGAGAAAGCTGACGCGCATTGCCAATACGGTTAAGGTGCAGGTCTAGAATATAATTGCCCTCGTCCGTCACGAAAGGAATATCCCCATTCATGCGCAATGTGGAAGTACGGCCAAGCACATCCATCGAGATCAAGGTTTCCTCGACCAAGGCTTGTGTGGTTTGCCACCCAAACGGAATAACTTCGACCGGCAGGGGGAAAGCCCCGAGAGTTTCGACTTCCTTGCCGATGTCAGCGATCACCACCATCTGGTCGGACGCCGTCGCCACGATCTTTTCTTGCAGCAAGGCACCGCCGCCGCCCTTGATCAGGTTCAATTCACCGTCGAATTCGTCGGCGCCATCAATGGTAAGGTCCAACCATTTCGCCTCGTCCAAGCTGATAACCTCAATACCGACCTCGCGCGCCAACTGCGCTGTCCGCGTCGAAGTCGGGACGCCCTTGATCCGCAACCCATCGTCACGCACCATTTCACCTAAACAGCGCACAAGCCAGGCGGCAGTAGACCCGGTACCCAACCCAACGCGCATTCCGTCTTCGACAAATTGCGCAGCGCGTTTAGCGGCGACAAACTTCGCCTTATCGATAGGAGACAATTCTCCGGCCATAGTTGCGACTCCTCGTTGATCGGAGCCCTTATAGCGGTGGCGGGCGTGACGCGCGACCCCTGAAAACCGTGTTATTTATCGACTATACGTTCTAGACGTTCTAGGCGGGTGCCATAAAGGTATGCTCGCCGAATAATCGCTAGCCAACTGTGGATAGCACCGGGGAGCGGGCTATGTCTTGAATTCAATCATATTTGTTCGCGAGGCCCATTAATGCTGCAACTGACCAATCTGCCAATGCCCGATGTGGCAGGCAAAACTGTTGTAAGCCTCGCCGGTCTTGGCACTGCATTACCGCCGTATGAGCTTTCGCAAACCATGGCAAAATCCTATGCGAAAGCATTGCTTGGCCCGCGATATACCCATTTTGACCGGCTTGCACCGGCGTTCGAAAATGCGGGTGTTGATATGCGGTATCTGGTGAAGCCGGTAAAATGGTACGAACAGGATCATAGCTGGTCCGAACGTGGAAGCGCCTATCTTGAATCTGCCCCCGGCCTTTTCATCAATGCGGCACGGGCAGCCCTTTCCGATGCTGGGGTCGCCGCAGAAGACGTTGACGTAATCGTTACCGTTTCATCCACAGGCATCGCGACCCCCTCGCTCGAGGCACAGGCCTTCAAGGCCATGGGCTTTCGCAACGATGTACAACGCGTGCCGGTGTTTGGTTTAGGCTGCGCCGGTGGTGTCAGCGGCCTGTCATTGGCAGCGCGGCTTGCCGCCTCTCGTCCGGGTCAGACAGTCTTGATGGTTACCGTTGAGGCATGTTCTTTGTCGTTTCGCACTGACCGGCTGCAGAAGGCCGATATCATCGCAACCGTGCTGTTTGGTGACGGGGCCGCAGCGGCAGTCTTGCGGTCAGGATCAGCCGCTATGGCCGGCAGGATCACGCTGGGCGAAGGTCAAGAACACTTGTGGCCGGACACACTAGCAATCATGGGCTGGGATGTGGATGACAACGGCTTAGGGGTGGTGTTTGACCGGTCCATACCCGGTTTCGTCGAAAGCAACTTTCGCGAGGCGATATTGGCCATGCTCGACCGCGCTGATCTAACACTAGAGCACGTTGATCGCTTTGTGTGCCACCCCGGCGGCGCCAAAGTGTTAGAAGCGATCGAAGCCACAATGGGGCTTGCACCGGGCAGTCTTGAAGCGGAACGTGATACATTGCGCGCCCAAGGGAACATGTCTGCACCGACGGCTCTGTTCGTTCTGGACAGAGTGTTGAAGTCAGGCCAAACGGGTCAACTGGCCCTATGTGCTCTGGGGCCGGGTTTCACTGCGTCGATGCTCCCGCTGACGGTGGCCCCGTCGTGACCATCGGCACGTTTTTGTTCTTGGCCTTTATCGTTCTACAGCGCTTGGGCGAACTCGTGCTGGCCAGACGTAACACCGCGGCATTGCTGGCCCGAGGGGCGCACGAAGTCGGTGCCAGGCACTATCCTGTTATGGTCGCCCTCCACACTGCATGGGTGTTAGGCTTGGTGGTGTTCGGTTTTGACAACCCCATCAATATGATCTGGCTTGCGGCCTATGTGGTGCTGCAATTCCTACGCGTCTGGATACTGGCAACACTCGGCCCAAGGTGGACAACACGTATCATCGTGATTGATGAACCGCTGGTGGCCAACGGGCCGTTCCGCTTCTTGCCCCACCCCAACTATACGCTTGTGGTATTTGAGATTCTTGTGGCCCCCATGGTACTGGGATTGTTTTGGCTTGCGGTGCTGTTCAGTGTGCTGAATGCCCTGATGCTCTACCATCGCATCCGGGTTGAAGATCGTGCATTGCGGCACACCTAGCCCCGGCCCCATTTCATAAAGCTCCGCTATCAGCGAAATTATGTCGTTTTCGTTCGTACCGAAAAGATTTAATGAGATACGACATGGATATGAGCCCCTATCTTCTTCACTACGCCCCGGACAACGCATCAGTCATCATCCGCATGGCTCTCGATTCAGTCGGGCTGCCCTTTGACGCAGTTTTGGTAGACCGGTCGCGTCATGCACAGACATCGCCTTATTATCTAAAGCTTAATCCGCATGGCTTGATCCCCGTACTAGAAGGTCCCGAGGGGGCGATATTTGAAACGGGTGCTATCCTTTTGTGGCTGAATGATCGGCATGGTGAATTGGGCCCTTCGGTCACCAATCCGGCCCGCGCTGATTTTCTGAAGTGGTTATTCTTTATCTCGAACACAGTGCATCCGGCCTTGCGGATGTGTTTTTACCCCGAAAAATATGTAGGGGCTCAGGCGGCGCACCAGTTGACCCTGTATCAAACCATGTCAAAAGCCATTCAGTCGCACCTCAAGACGCTTGACCTTCACGCGTCCCAGCGGCCGCTGCCGTTGGCGCTTCAACTTTATTTGGCAGCCCTGTTGCGGTGGTGCGCGCTTTATCCGCGTGACCGTGATCGCAGTTGGTTCTCATTGGCTGACACGCCACATTTGCAGACGATGTGCCGCGCAGTCGAACAAATGCCGTGTGCCAAAGCGGCACAAGCTGCCGAAGGGCTGGGCCCCACCCCATTTACTGCGCCGGTTTACGCCGCCCCTGAAAAAGGTACCGCTACCTGATGTTTTTGTCTGTTTTCGATATGTTCAAAGTGGGAATTGGCCCATCGTCTTCTCATACCATGGGGCCGATGGTCGCCGCTGCGCGTTTTCTGGACCTCATGCGGGCCTCGCCCTTCAACTTTGCGGGGCTGCGCGCATCGTTGCACGGCAGTCTTGCATTTACCGGTGTTGGTCACGCGACCGACCGTGCCACGATACTGGGTCTCGCTGGGTTTACGCCCCATGACTACGACCACCAGAAAGCCGAAGCCGTACTTGCCCAGATACACAGCACCGGGCAGATTATCTTGCCTGTCCTCGGCACGCTAAAATTCTCGCCCAAAATCGACATGATCTTTGACTATGAGACCAAGCTGACCGGTCACGCCAACGGGATGATGCTGATGGCCACTGATGCCCAAGGCGATGTCACCTTGCGTGAAACCTATTATTCCATCGGCGGCGGCTTTGTGATGACCGAGGCGGAACTGGCCGCAGGCAAGGATACCGACGAAGGTGCGCCCATTCCCTTCCCGTTCAAATCAGCGGCCGAGATGCTTGAAATGGCAGATAGTTCGGGGAAGACCATCGCGCAGATGAAACGGGCAAACGAAGAAGCACGCGGCGGTGCCATCCACCTGCGCGACGGGACCAAGCGTTTGTGGCAGGTGATGAACGATTGCATCAACCGGGGCCTTGAAACTGACGGGATCTTGCCCGGCGGGCTGAACGTCAAGCGCCGCGCCAAAGGCATTCACGATGCTCTCTTAGCTGAGCGGGGCCAGAACCATCGTGCGCCCCACACCATCAATGACTGGATGAGCGTTTACGCCATGGCCGTGAACGAGGAAAATGCCGCCGGTGGTCAAGTTGTTACGGCCCCTACCAATGGTGCCGCGGGCGTAATGCCCGCAACCTTGCGGTACTATCTTGATCACGTTCCCGGTGCATCCCAAGCCCATATTGAAGACTTTCTGCTTACCGCTGCCGCCATCGGCGGCTTGGTGAAATTCAACGCGTCTATATCGGGTGCCGAAGCTGGATGTCAGGCCGAAGTCGGCTCGGCTGCTGCGATGTCTGCGGCCGGGTTGTGCGCCGTGATGGGCGGCACGCCTGCGCAGATCGAAAACGCCGCCGAAATCGCGCTGGAACATCATCTGGGTATGACGTGCGATCCGGTACGTGGTTTGGTGCAGGTGCCCTGTATCGAACGCAACGGCCTTGGTGCGATCAAGGCGGTATCGGCAGCATCCCTTGCCCTGCGCGGCGATGGCACGCATCTTGTTCCGCTCGATGCCTGCATCGAAACCATGCGCCAAACCGGTGCGGACATGTCCGAAAAATACAAGGAAACATCGCTTGGCGGCTTGGCTGTGAACGTACCTAATTGTTGACCTGACGCTACGGAA
>DRFG01000075.1 GCA_011050655.1 Roseobacter sp. | reverse complement strand
TGACAGGCTCGCCCCTCAGTACGAGAATAACCCCGGGCTATGCGTTAGGTTCCAGCAAAGGCTCCGATGTATTGTCGGCGGCGAGGTTTTGCCGTCTGGACAAATGAATGCCCCCGTGGCACCGCTGCGCCATGAATGATCCTATGCTACCTTTCATCCCGCTTCCCGACGCAACTGTCGAATTGCGCCGCGCATTTGGCCGGTTTGGCACGGGAGTGACCGTGATTACCGTCCAAACACCACTTGGACCTCTTGGAATGACCGCGAATTCGTTTTCGTCTGTGTCATTGGATCCGCCGCTGATCCTGTGGTCACCGGCGCTCAGTTCAAAACGTCACGACGCATTTACGCAAGCCGCGCATTTCGCAGTGCACATATTGGGGGCCGATCAAAAGGATCTGGCAGATAGTTTTGCCATTTCCGGTAATGCCTTTGACCAGTTAAACTGGTCCGCAGGGCCTAATGGGGCACCGACCCTAACGGGCTGCCTTGCGACGTTTCATTGCGAAACCTTTGCGATACATCCGGCAGGCGACCATTCCGTCATCTTGGGGCAAGTCCAGTATGCGGCGTTCCACCCCGACGAAAACGCCCCAGCGCTGTTGTTCGAGCAAGGGCGTTTTGGAGAATTCACCCCATCTGACTAACTGCCTTAGTAGTCTTTTTGGAAGAACAAGCCTATCCCGGTATCGCCGTCTGACCCGACCGTGCCTTTTGCCCGCAGGCTTTTGGTAAGATCGAGATTGATCGACACATCCGCCGTTCCATCAGAAGCGGCAGTAACGTCGGTGTAAACATTCTCGGATATGTATTTGCCCGCACGGACTGCCGTAGCACCGCTATCGGTCGTGGTTACATCCAAATCATCCAGCCCGAAACCGGCCCGAAGGTTCGATATGATCCCAGCACCTCCGCGCCCGGCAAGGGTTGCTACAGCGCTGGCCAATTGCAGCGCTTGAAATGCCGAAATTTCCGAGATGTTGCGCCCAAACAGCAGTTGGGAGAGCACCTCGTCCTGAGGGGACTCGGGGGTGGATGCAAACGAAACCACCGGTGCGGTTGCCTTGCCTTCGATGATGATGCGAACTTCGCCGGTGTTGGTTGTCGTAGATGTCACAAAGCGCAGGTAAGGGATCAGGTCACCTTGAAACTGCACCGCCCCTTCGGTCAGCTCAAAGCGCTTACCCAGAATATCGATGCGCCCGCGCACCAGGTCAAAGCGCCCAGCTGAGATGATACGGTTGGTGGTACCCGTGAGCAGTAAGCTACCGCCAAGCTCGGCGTCCAATCCGCGACCACGCACAAAGATACGCCGCGGCGCATTGATACGAATGTTCAGCCCAAAACCCGGACCCGTTGAAGGGGCCGCGACATCCTTGCCCGCATCCGCCTCGCCCAACCCCGCCTTGCGTCTGGTTGCGACCACCTCAGCAGTTGCCCCGACAAAGTCGATTTGCGGAATGTCGCCTATGCTGGTCAACCCCGTCGAAGGTACCGAAATTTCGGTTTCACCCACGTCGATCTGGCCTTGAATCTGCGCCCCCGCTGTCAATGGCCCAGTAATGCGCAAACGACCATTCAACGATGTCCGGTAAAGCGACGGGTCTATCAAGACCATGTTGTTAAGGCGCACTTCGAGGTCCGCCGGCAGCGCGCCTGTCAATGTTATCGCACCTCCAACATTGATCTGGCCACCATCGGAATTGCGGGCAGCAAGGCTGATCTGTGCCCGGTTATTCCCGAGTTCGATTGATGCAGCGATGTCTTGAAGGGTAATGCGCAGGTTTGGTGCGGAAAGCGATGCGTTGCTGGTCCGGATCGTGCCCGACACTGAACCAAGCTGAGGAGGGCCATCCACAGTAAGGTCAAACGTCGCCTGCCCCTGAAGGTTGCGCGGCGCAATGAACGGTGCCGACAGTCCCAAAGGCGCATTGCCTTTGATATCCAGCTTTAGATTACCATTGTTCGCCACCAAGCCTGATACCGTCGCGCGGGTACCCGCCGGCCCTGTGGCACTCGTATCGACATGCCAGCCTGTGCTGTCTTGCTGCGCATTGCCTGTCACGTTCAAAGGTCCGGTCAGCTTGGGCACAATGGCCCCGAGGTTCGGCACTGTTACATCGAAGTCTAACGACGGGCGATCACCTGTCACTGTCCCTTGGATAGAAGCGCGCGATGCATAGGGGCCCGTTGCATTGGTATTAATTGCGATCCCAGAAGCAGTCTGGCGAACCGACCCTTTCGCTGAAACTGGTCCAGATACTGTGGGAACGAAGGGCTGCACATTGGGTACCGACAGGTCAAATGTAAGGGACATATCGGGACCTGTGGCCAACCCTTCGACCATTGCGCGTGCCCCATACGGACCGGTGGCATTGGTATTGACGAAAAAGCCTTTTTCGGTTTGCCGCACTGTGCCGGTGGCACTTACCGGCCCGTTCACCTGCGGCACGATCTGCCCGACGTTGGGGATGGACGCATCAAACGTAATGTCGATCATCGGGGTCAACATCCCTTGCACGGTAACCTGCGCATCATAAGGGCCGGTTGCCTTGGCATTGATCTGAAATCCTTGGTCAAGTTGTTTGAGAGTGCCTGCCGCCAAGACACCACCCGAAATTTGGGGGACGAACGTTTGGACGTGCGGAATGGAGGCTTCAAAACTCAGGTCCAATGGCATCACAAGACCTTTGACAGATGCAACGATATCGTCGGGAGCGGATGCTTTGGTATCGACTTGCCAGCCTTCAGGGGTCTGGCGCAATATACCGTCCAAAGCGACCTTTCCGCCGAGCGGTGCGTCTGGGACGAAATCCTTAAGCTCGGGAACATTTGCCGTGAAATTGAGCGCGGCGTTTTCCCCGGTAGCCAGCCCTTTGGCAGTCAGCTTGGCCCCAAACGGGCCATCTGTCTGCGCGTCAATCGTCCAGCCTCGGGTGTCTTGGTCGGCCTGTGCGGTGATCGTCACCGGGCCGGAATACTGCGGCACAACCAAGCTGATGTCGGCCAAGGTCGCTTTGAACCGCGCCTGAGAATTATCACTGCGCAGTTCAGCCCCACCCGTGGCGGAAACGGCTGCATTTTCCAGAACAAGGTCGCGAACAAAAGTGCCGGTTTCGTCACGAGAGGCTGCTACGCTCAGGGTGGTTTCGCCTGCCAGTACAGCGTCGGCTTGTGTGATGCCAAGTTTCAGATCTTGGGTCAGGCCCGCAATATTCAGATTAAAGGTCCCGTCAAGCGGTGCCACCTGTCCGGTAATATCGACAGAAGCACCACCCGCCAGATCGCGCCCGGCAAGCGCAGAAAAGCGACTGATATCAGTCGCTTCAAGGCGCGCTTTAAGTTGGGTCAAAAAGCTTTCTGTGGCCCCGCTGATAGATAGGTTTCCAGCCAAGCTGTAATCCGTTCCGGTCAAATCCAGTTCGGTGATCTGCACCGGTTTCCCTTGGATATAGGCGATCAGCGTACTGCCCTTCAGCGACGTCCCGACTGCTTCGGACATGGCGGGGTTGGTCAACACCAAACCATCGGTCGAAAACTCAAGCGCTCCGTTAAATTCACCGACCGTACCTGCGCTGCCTTCCAATGTGCCGTTCAGCTCCAGTTGGGTGCTGTCAATCGCCAAGGCATCGGTGGCCAATTCGGTTACATCAAATTTTGCACCGATCGCATCGCCATCGGCGGCATCGTATTTCACATCCAAAGCAACGCGGCGCACATACGTGTCACCACCGGCGACGGGCAGCAGCACCCGGCTTCCATCTGCGCTTGCGACAGTACCGGTTATATCGATCAGACTTGGCCATTTATCGCTATTTAGCGTGATTTTGCCCTTTAGATCGGCGGATTGCGCCTTAAGGGTGAAGTCACTGATCTCAACCCCTCCATCTGCCTGCACTAATGAATCCACAGTCAATGCGACGTCGGGACCAAAGAATTCACGATATTTGGATAGGATTAATGCAGTGACATCGCCGCTCAGGTTGGCCCTGATCCGTCTGTCAGGGTTGGTGCTATCGCCTTGTTCTGCCACCACCACCTGCCCCGCCAGGCGCGGCTCACCATCAGTGGACAAATTGATATCGGTCTGGAAATTCGACAAAGGCCCTTGCCCTGCGACAGTCAGATCAACCGATGGCTCACCCGGAATCTTCAGCGTCCGCGCAATTATACCCCGAGATTCTTCTTTTAGGTTCACCAGCAAATCCAGCAGGTTCTGGCCACGTTCGAGATTGGCCTTTATGTTGAATTCACCCAGCTTGCCATCAGTGCGGCGCGCCTGCACATCAACCTTCGCCATTTCATCGTTGATCAACGCGTTCGCCTTGACCGTAAGCGAAGCAGGTTCACCCAGAACCGGCGCACCTAGGTTGATCTCGTCTACAGAGAAATCCGCAATGTCGACCACGACCGGAAGATCGGGAATAGTGGGAAAGGTAAACGGCTTGGCTTCGGGATCCGGCAGCCCGGTGGGCTGAGCGACAGGCAAACGCGGCACGGTCAACCGTTTGGCTGTCAGGGCCTGAACTTCCAGCCGCCCACGCAGCAGCGCTGACCTGTTCCAATCCAGCTCGACCTCTTCGAGGGTAAGCCACACACCCTGATCGTCAGAAATAGTCATCTTGTCGAACCGTGCGCGCGAGCTTAACGCACCGGCAAAACCGTCGATGCTTACCGTTCGCCCGGCACCGCTAAGCGCGTTTTGAATAGTGCGGGTCAAAAACCCTTTATCGTCCTCCTGTGCGGCAGCAACCGTCGCGAGAAAGAGCAAGATCAGAACGGATAAGTTACGCATGAGAAGGATCAAAACGATTGTCCAATACCAATATAAACCTGAAAATTTTCGTTGGTCGCTGGGCCAGAGACCGGCACAGCCAAATCAAAGCGGATCGGACCGATGCCCGTAGCATAACGCAGACCAAGCCCTGCGCCAGATTGCCATCTTCCTGACCCATCAAAGAATTCCTCGGCACCAATATAACCTGCATCGGCAAAGGCGACGACACCAACCTTTCGACGTATCTGATAACGCGCCTCTGCCGAAACCCCGACAAAACTACGCCCGCCAACGGTCTTCCCGTTTCCCAGATCGACGCCTAATGACTGATAGGGTTGCCCACGTACAGTGCCACCACCGCCTGAATAGAAAAGATAGTCGGCAGGAGCCTGGGCCAGCGTCGGCCCATATACCGACCCCAGTTGGCCCCGAAGGGCAAACGTGAGGGGGCGTTCCGTACCGAATGTTTTGTACCCGCGCACATCAACATAGCTACGCAAGCCATTGGCAGATCCAGATAAAGCCAGAAATGGGGTCAGGCTTGCCTTTGCATAATAGCCACTTTTAGCATCAAGCCGTTCATCACGGTAATCATGCGTCGCACTAAGGGGTAATGTGAACAGAGTATACTTGTTGGTACCAAATGCATCGCGCGTTTGCGCGGTGCGCAACCCTATCCCAAGCGAATACTTTCGCTCCTTGCTAGCGATCCGGTCAATCCCGGTTTCCAAATCCAACTGGCGCGAGAAAAAGTTTATTTCGTCAAGTTGTTCAATCTCGGCAAGGGCGTAAAAGTTCGTGTCGGCATTGAATGTCGCAGGGCGTTCAAACCGGGTCGCCAAACGATAATCCACCCCGCCGGAATTACCGGCAATGCCAGATATATCGCCCTCGACACGCAAGCTTTCCGCCCCGCCCAGCAGGTTACGATGCAACCAGTAGCTGCTTACCTTGACCCCCGCTATCGACGACAGTTCGGCACCAAAGCCAAAACGCCGCTTGGGAGCATCGGTAATTTGCGCCGTGATGGGTAACTTGTCGGGCGCGACAATCTGATCGGATTCAATCATGGCAACCGAACTGAACGCCCCAGTGCGGCGTAACCGGGTCGCTGCCATATCCAATGCGTCCTGCGAATAGACTTCGCCCGTGGGCAAACCTGCGATCTTAACGATGCGACGTACGCGAACGTCACTTTTCCCTTTCACCGTCAAATCGCCAAATCGCAACCGTGGGCCTGGATCCAGCCGCAACGTCGCGCTGATCGTGCTGTCAGGTACACGTGCGGTAAGCTGTTGATCGGCCAAGGCCGCCTTGGCATGACCCTGATTGCGCCACCCTTCGATCCCCGCAGATACTGTGTCTTTGAGCACACCAAGACGTGCCGTTTTTCCTACCGCGAATTCTTCCGGCAATTCGGTGTCTTTTGCTATTGGCTTGATCTCTGCCTTGGCAAAGCTGAATTTTTTTCCTGTGTTTACCGCAATCACCGCGCGATTGATCTGGCGTGGCGGCTTCACGGGCGGAATGGCCGATGCGTCTATACCATCAAGGGTAATCTTGATTACCGGAGCGAAATAACCCTGGTCATACAGAACAGCCAACAGACGGGCATAATCTGCTTGTGCAGCAGCCAAAAGCTCTTGAGTCGTCGCAACGACATCTTCGGCAGTTTGTTCACGCAACAATGACCCGCCGGAAACCGCCGAATAAACATCGGAAGCTTTGTCGAGGCCAGTGATATCGAGCGTCGCGGCGAAACTGGCACCGCCAACCCAGACCATAGCGAGTGCAGCGCAGGACGCTTTAAGTGATCGCTGGTACCCGTCTGAATTCTTCCACTTCATGCGGTGCTCCTGTCATCCAAAGACAATTTACTGTTTCTAGGCACACGTTGCAGTAGGCCGCAATGTCGGCAGTCTGCGCAATATTATAATGGCGTGCATATCGGAAACAGTCATCGCTCAGCAAACAGTGTCTTAGGCTAATATAGAAATGTGAATACTAAATCTGGTAGTATCTATGTCAATTCATGCAGCTTGATCCAAGAAAATTGCAGAAAGACGATGAGTTGATACAAAACACCCGCCAAGATAGTTGCGGCGGGTGTTTCGATTTGCGCGCGGTCAGACTGCGCGATGTGAATTCAAGATCAGGCTGATTTAGCCAAATCGCGCAGAACATAGTGAAGAACGCCGCCATGTTCGATATATTCGATCTCAATCGCGGTATCGATCCGGCATTTGATCATGATATCCTTGACCGTGCCATCGGCCATGGTGATTTTGCAAGGTACCTCTTGTAGCGGCTTGATGGTATCAAGACCGCTGATGGATACGGTCTCTTCGCCGGTCAGCCCCAGTGTCTTGCGAGTGTCGCCATTGGTGAACTCGAACGGGATCACGCCCATCCCAACGAGGTTGGATCGGTGGATACGCTCGAAGCTTTCGGCGATCACGGCCTTTACCCCGAGCAACGCAGTACCTTTGGCAGCCCAGTCCCGCGAGGACCCGGCTCCGTACTGTTCACCACCGAAAATAACCAGCGGCGTACCCATGTCTTGATAGGCCATTGCAGCGTCAAAGATCGACGTCTGTTTACCATCGGGGCCGCAGGTATAGCCGCCCTCGACACCATCCAGCATCTCGTTCTTGATGCGAATGTTGGCGAAGGTGCCACGCATCATCACCTCGTGGTTGCCACGGCGGCTACCGTACGAGTTGAATTCGCGCACTGGCACCTGACGTTCGACCAGATACTGACCCGCAGGGGTGCTTTCCTTGAACGATCCGGCAGGCGAGATGTGGTCGGTTGTGATCATGTCACCCAGAACGGCCAACACTTTGGCGTCATTGATATTGGTGATTACGCCCGGCTCTGGTGACATGCCTTGGAAATAGGGCGGGTTCTGCACATAAGTCGAAGTCGGCGGCCAGTCATAGGTCTTGCTGTCCGTCGTCTCTACCGCCTGCCATTTTTCGTCGCCCTTGAAGACGTCGGCGTATTTTTCCTGGAACGCGGCGCGGGTCACAGTCTGTTCGACCAATTCCGCAATCTCGGCGGTAGAGGGCCAGATGTCCTTGAGGTAAACATCCTTGCCGTTCTGGTCCTGCCCCAACGGGCTATTGGCCAGATCGACATTCATGTCGCCGACCAGCGCATAGGCTACAACCAGCGGCGGAGACGCCAGATAGTTGGCGCGCACATCAGGGGAAATGCGGCCTTCAAAGTTGCGGTTGCCCGACAGGATCGAGGTGCCGATCAGGTCGTAGTCGTTGATCGCCTTGCTGATCTCGGGCTCTAGTGGGCCGGAGTTACCAATACATGTGGTGCAACCGTAGCCAACCAAGTTGAACCCGATGGCGTCGAGGTCTTCTTGCAGGCCCGCTTCTTCAAGATAATGCGACACAACCTGAGAGCCAGGAGCCAGTGAGGTTTTGACCCAAGGCTTGCGGGTCAAACCCAACGCGCGGGCTTTGCGCGCGACAAGACCTGCGCCGATCATCACATAAGGGTTGGATGTGTTGGTGCACGATGTGATCGATGCGATGACAATAGACCCGTCATGCAGTTGATAGTGGCCACCGTCCGTTTGCACAAAGCCGCGCTTGTGATTGCCTTCATCACCGGGAATGTCGCAGGGTTCAGGCTGGCCGCCCTCGCCTTCCCACCGCACTTCCGAACTGGCTGAAGCATCCTTGCCCTCACGCACACCTTTTACGTAATCGGCAAACGCCGTGTGTGCCGACGTCAACGCGATAAAATCTTGCGGGCGTTTCGGGCCAGAAATCGCGGGTACGATAGTACCCATATCGAGCGACAAAGTATCGGTATAGATCGGCGCATAGTCATCGTCACGCCACATGCCATTTTCTTTGGCATAAGCTTCGACAAGCGCAATGCGGTCTTCGTCGCGACCCGTGGTGCGCATGTACCGCAGCGTTTCGCCATCGATGGGGAAGAAACCACAGGTTGCACCATATTCTGGTGCCATATTGGCGATGGTCGCGCGATCAGCCAGAGGCAAACTACTCAGCCCTGAGCCGTAGAATTCAACAAATTTATTCACCACACCTTTCTCGCGCAACAATTCAACAACTTTAAGCACGAGATCGGTACCGGTGGTGCCTTCCATCATCTTGCCCGTCAGCTCGAACCCGACAACTTCGGGGATCAGCATGGAAATCGGCTGACCCAGCATCGCGGCTTCGGCTTCGATCCCTCCTACACCCCAGCCCAGAACGGCCATGCCGTTGACCATGGTGGTGTGGCTGTCGGTACCCACCAAAGTATCGGGATAGGCCACTTCGACGCCGTTCTGATCTTTGTCGCTCCATACGGTCTGCGCGAGGTATTCCAGGTTCACCTGGTGACAAATGCCGGTACCGGGGGGCACAACGCGGAAGTTGTTAAACGCCTTTTGGCCCCACTTGAGGAAAGTATAGCGTTCGATGTTACGCTCGTATTCGCGGTCGACATTCATCTGGAATGCGCGCGGATTGCCGAATTCGTCGATCATAACCGAGTGGTCGATAACCAGATCAACCGGGTTCAGCGGGTTGATCTTATCCGCGTCGCCACCCAAAGCCACAAGACCGTCACGCATCGCGGCGAGGTCAACTACGGCGGGGACGCCGGTGAAATCCTGCATGAGTACACGGGCCGGACGATAGGCGATCTCGCGCGGGTTTTTACCGCCCTTAGCACCCCATTCGGCAAATGCCTTGATGTCATCGACGGTCACAGTCTTGCCATCTTCGAAACGCAGCATGTTTTCCAGCACCACCTTTAGAGCCGCTGGTAAGTTTGAAAAGTCACCCAGACCGGCTTCCTGTGCGGCAGGAATCGAATAATAGGCGATGGATTGGCTGCCCGAGGTAAGGGTCTTACGTGTTTTGGCGGTGTCCTTGCCAACAAAAATGGTCATGGATGGCTCCCTTTATGGGTTAAAAAGTGCGGTGACTTGCGGCCTGAATGCCTTATCAGGCAGTACATTTCAACAGTTATCAGTGCTGGATATAGCAGATGTATACCGTTGTGTACAAAAATCACCAGCCGACGCGTAATTTGACGTAACATCGGCTCAACAAAGCTTGAATGGCAATCTGAGATCGTCCGGTCTACAAAAAGAAACATAGCCTGAAAGTTGTGCTGCCTATGAAACGTCTGACCTCGCTACTCCTTGCCGTAGGACTTTTTGCCGGTGCCCCCGTTGCCGCCCAAGATCGCCCCGTCGTAGTGGAACTGTTTACTTCGCAAGGGTGTTCGGCGTGTCCCCCAGCCGATCATGTTCTAAAGGAACTGTCCGAAAGGGATGACGTAATCGCATTGGCTCTCCATGTAGATTACTGGGATTATATTGGCTGGAAGGACCCTTTTGGCGATCCTGTCCATGCGCAACGCCAACGCGCCTATGCGGCGGCTGCCGGGCGCACATCCATATATACCCCGGAAATGGTGGTCAACGGGACCACCGACGTGGTTGGGACCAAACCGATGGCCCTGAGCCGCGCCATTGAGCAACACAGACGAGATCCAGTTACGGTCAAACTTGACTTGGTGCGCTCCGCGGGTGTGATCCATATTCACGTCGAACCCTTGGCCGGAGCTGCTGGCCCGTATACCGTGCATATGTTGCGGTATCGTCCCCTCGCAACGACCGAGGTCAAAAGAGGTGAAAACGCAGGCCACACGATAGAGAATTACAATATCGTCAAAGATTGGCAGGTCCTGGGCCATTGGGGGGGTAAAAAGGCCTTTGATACCAACGCCAAGCTGGCGGGCGACCTTCCCGTAGTAGTGTTGGTCCAGCAAGGCGAAACCGGCCCTATCGCAGCGGCAGCGCGGCTTAGGTAAATCTATCTAATTATCATTGATACGCCAACGGCGATGCACCCAGAACCACTGTTCGGGGTCTGCCTTGATCCGCGCGGCAAGACTATCATTCAGGGATTGGGTCATGGCTAACGCATCAGTATGGGGGATCGGCGCTTCCAATACCGCGTCAAACGACAGCCCGTCAGCTTGACGGATGCCATAAAACGGGATCAACAGCGCATCATATCGAAGCGCAAGCTCGGCTGCCGAAAGCGCTGTGTTCGCAGGCTCGCCCAGAAAATCAAGTTGCGGGGCGCCAAAGACATGTTGATCGAAGAGCAATACAAGCTGGCCACCCTGTTTGAGATGTCGCACAAAACCCGCCGTCCCGCGTCGTCCTTGCGGAAACACCGGGCCGCCGAACGCCTCCATGGTTTTTACGTAGTGTGCATTGAAATAGGGGTTCTTCATGTCACGGTAGAGCCCGCCGATATCGTACCCCCTTGCGACCAAGCAGGCACGGGTTGCCTCATAATTCCCGTAATGCCCGGTTACCAAGATCACGGCCTGCCCGTTGGCCGCGGCTTCTTCAAGCGCTGCGACCCCTGCCCCGGTCGGAGAATTCTTTGCCATGCGATCTGGAAATTCGCGAGCTGAGTAATTTTCGATAAAGCTGCGGCCTACGTTATTTAGACATCTGTCAGCGATTTCGTTACGACGATGATCTGAAAGGTCAGGCCATATCATTGCAAGGTTTTGGCGAGCGCGCTTGCGATACCCCGCAAGAGGCCCGACGACGCGTTCGACAATCCACCCTACGAATGACAGGCGCGCCCTGTATGGAAACATTAGGGCAAAACGAACCAAGCCTACGATCACGGCATTGGTCAAATAGTGCCCAATACGCCGACCAACTGGGTCATTGGGGGGGGATGCAAAGTTGGCCATATGCCTCGACTAGCGATGAGAAAGCGCCCCTGCGCACAGAAGCCTTCATTTCTTAACGTGCATCGGCCGTGCCAACAAGCAGGGCAAGGCAAATAGATAATCCATGCCTAGCGTGCCACCAACCAGCCGCGAATTCTACCGCTAAGCAGTAAACAGTTGATCTTTATCGTGCCATTCAAACGCAAATAAGAAATTAGCAGCGTGTGGCATGTACCGAGGGTCTTGGGTGCCGCAGTCGGTTTAGACTTTATCCGCTCTGGTCAAGGAATCGCCGCTTGGCATTATGAATTCACTGAACTTACGCAGCTTGCACTTTCCGCGTCGTAAACCGTGCCCTCTGTGCACGACATCACGTGCTGTTCGGATGAACAGGTCGCAGAAGCAAACGATGGCAATACAATCAGGGCCAAGGTTACCCACATGGTCGGACGCGCCTGCGGTGACGAATTTGCCATTCCAAGTTTCATCAGACTACTCCTTTGAGATGCAGACACAGGGTACACGCCCTTAATGCGATCTCAAAGGAGTTTGTAGTTCGCGATCTCGCTTAATGCGAAACCCATTACAGTCAATCTTTGAAAACCCGGTCAAAAATCGTATCCACATGTTTTGTGTGATAAGCGAGATCGAATTTCGCTTCGATCTCTTCGGGGCTCAGTGCTGCCAAGACTTCATCATCTGCCAGCAGTTCGGTCTTGAAATCCTTACCCTCTTCCCAGACTCTCATCGCGTTGCGTTGAACCAGCCGATAGCTGTCCTCGCGGCTAACACCGGCTTGGGTCAACGCAAGAAGAACACGCTGGGACATCACCAGCCCGCTGAACTTATTCATATTGGCCAACATGTTGTCAGGATAAATTAACATATTGTCGATGACGCCGGTCAATCGATGCAACGCGAAATCAAGGGTGATGGTTGTATCCGGCCCGATGGCCCGCTCGACACTGGAATGCGCGATGTCGCGCTCATGCCACATCGTCACATTCTCCATCGCCGGAATGACGGCCATCCGAATGGTACGGGCCAGACCGGTCAAGTTCTCGGTCAGCACCGGATTCTTCTTATGTGGCATCGCAGATGAGCCTTTTTGGCCAGCCGAGAAGAACTCTGCCCCCTCCAACACCTCTGTGCGTTGCATATGACGGACTTCGGTCGCGACATTTTCGATCGAGCTGGCGATAACGCCTAGTGCGGCAAAAAATGCCGCATGGCGATCACGCGGGATGACCTGCGTGCTGATGGGCTCAGGGGTGAGGCCCAACTGTTCGCACACATGTTCTTCGACCCGAGGGTCAATATTGGCAAAGGTACCGACAGCCCCCGAAATGGCCCCAGTCGCAATTTCCGAACGCGCGGTTCTGAGGCGCGTCAGGTTGCGGTCCATCTCGGCGTAGAACCGTGCGAATGTCAGCCCCATTGTTGTCGGTTCAGCATGGATACCATGGCTGCGGCCAACCCGGACTGTATTTTTATGCTCCATCGCTCGACGCTTCAACGCCGCAAGGAGTGCGTGCATGTCAGCGATCAAGATATCCGCAGCGCGGGTCAGCTGCACATTAAAGCAGGTATCCAGTACATCTGAAGAGGTCATTCCCTGATGCACGAAACGCGCTTCATCGCTTCCGACGTGTTCTGCAAGGTGGGTAAGAAAGGCAATCACGTCATGTTTGGTCAACGCCTCTATTTCGTCAATACGGGCAACGTCGAATTCGGCGTCCTTGGCTTTCCATACCGCCTCGGCATTGACCCGCGGAATGACTCCCAGATCGGCCATGGCATCGCAGGCATGTGCCTCGATCTCGAACCAGATGCGAAACTTGGTTTCGGGAGACCAGATTGCGACCATCTCGGGGCGGGAATAACGGGGGATCATACTAGGATACCTCTATCTAAGGGGGTGTTATTTCAGCGCGAGATAGACTGCGGGGGCGAAAAGGACAAGTCTGATCGGAGATCCCGACCCTGCCAGGGCTATCACCCGTGGTAAGGTCAGGTGCCTCCGGCGGGAGTTTAGGGGGCAAAATGAAAGGCCAAGCCGGCGAAAGAGTTTTCGGGCTGGCAGTTGACCGACCGCTCGGGCTAGATATTAAAGATTGTAAATATTCTAACTTTAAGGAATGGCCCTGAAATGCGTGATATGTCCCGCTTGACCCCTGCCACAATCGCGGCTCAAGCCGCTGGCGCCGTTGATGCGCACAGCGGGGGTATAGTGCCTGCGTTGCCCATGGCGACAACTTACCTGCGCGGACAAGATTATCAGCCATTGCGGTCGGACAACATATATTTGCGCGATCAAAGCGACATCGTAAGGGTAGCCGAGGCCATTTTAGCCCAGCTTGAGGGAGCGGCGGAAGCGTTGTTATTTCCGTCAGGCATGGCCGCCATCGCCGCAGCTTTCCGCACGGTACCCAACGGCGGCCGCGTGCTCATGCAAAGCCAGATATATTGGGGGACCACAAAATGGGTCCGTGACTTTTGCGCACGGCGGAAAATCGAGTTGCGCGAGGTTGAGGCGTCAAACACAGATTCTTTCGCAGAAATCTGTAAAACGTTTAAACCGACGCTAACGCTGATCGAAACCCCGTCGAACCCCTGGCTGCGCATTGTTGACATCGAGGCTGCAGCGCAAATTGTGCATGCAGCAGGCGGGATATTGGTGGTAGACAGTACGGCCGCCACTCCGGTTTTGCAAAAGCCGCTAAGCTTGGGTGCGGATATCGTGATGCATTCCGCCACCAAGGGTATCAATGGGCATTCAGATGTGTTGGCTGGAGTTTTGGCTGTTCGTGATACAGCGCAAAAGGTTTGGGGCGATATCAAGGTTGATCGTCATGATGCCGGTGCCGTAATCGGCCCGTTCGAAGCATGGCTCTTGATACGCGGCATGCGTACCCTACCCCTGCGCATGGGGCAGATGACACAAAATGCGCAGGCTGTGGCGCAGTTTTTGGTAGAGAAACCGCAGGTCGAAGCTGTGCTTTACCCTGGGCTGGCGACCCATGCAGGGCATAAGTTGGCCACCAGACAGATGATGGGTGGGTACGGCTCCTTGCTGTCATGTGTCATACGAGGCGGCGCAGATGCTGCTTTGCAGGTGGCTGGACGGCTGAACCTTTTTCACCGCGCAACATCGCTTGGCGGTGTCGAGAGCCTTGTCGAGCATCGTCACACGATAGAACCACATACCGGAATACCTGAAGGCCTGCTGCGTCTTTCGGTGGGGATCGAAGATATTGAGGATCTTAAGGCGGACCTTTTAGACGCCTTAGAAAATTAACCTAGTTGGATGGGCCTAAGGTGCCGAGGTAGCCTTACCG
>DRFG01000074.1 GCA_011050655.1 Roseobacter sp. | reverse complement strand
TCACGCGCTTGGCGTAATTCTTCGATGCTTTCCATGCGGGTGCGTTTTTCAATGAAATAAGTGAAAAGTCCACCCAGCACAATCATGCCCGCTGTCCCGGCAATCACCAAAGCCAGCAATGTATATTCCTGTGGGTTGGTATAATCGTGATCAATCCCGATGGATGTGACTTTATACGCTGCCATACCTGTGAAATGAAGCCCGACAATCGCTAAAGTGAGAGCAAGGGTCATCTTCAACCCGCTCCCTTTTGTCTTTCGCATGCCAAAACACAATGCGGTCGTCGCTAGAACCACGGCAATGACACCGGAGGCTACGAGGTATGTGTTGTCCCACGACACGGCACCCTGAACGCGATAGGCAATCATTCCGGTATAATGCATAGCAAGTACCGCAAGGCCAAAGATTGTACCGCCGGTCACGATAGCGATACGGGTCTTTATCATCCCCGCAATCATGATGCCTATTATGGCCCCCAAAATTGCGATCACTAGCGAATCGAACGTCAATGACAGGTCAAACCTGACAGGAGCGTTTGGTTGATATGCCAATATTGCGATAAAATGCGTACACCAGATGGCGATACCCGCGGTGACGCCGGTCATAACGTACCAAACTATTGCCTGATTTCTTGGTCTCTCTAGGGCGTGTTGGTATAGTCTGGAGACGACCCAGCTCCCGAAGGCGCATAGAAGTCCCGCAAGTATGACCAGACCCAAATCATGGTCCGTATGAATTGTATGGGCGACTTTAATCATTTTGCTACTCAAAATATTTTTATCTCAAGATCTAATCTGCGCCACGATAGAGGCGGATTTAGGGCGAGATTAAGTTTAATTTTCCGAAAAAGTGGAGTTGTGAAAAAATGTTTATCCAATTGATATACATGTGTATTATAACTTTTAGTCGGAGCGTGCGCGTTAATGCTGCGCAAGCAGATCGCTTCCGAAGCCCACAACATTTTCAGCCAACAGGGTGCGATTAAATGCGTTCTGGTGCACAGCCAGAAGGAAGACGGGCCGATGTCCGTCTATCCTGCGGGGGGAAGATTACATCGGATAACAGCCTTGCAGAATGATTGGAGCAACCGAATTATGTGCGACAAAACTGATCGCTGCGCCCAGGTTTGACTATAGGTCCAATTGGTCCTAGCTGACGGGTCTCGACATCGGTCATTCCAGCACAAGGGCTTTTAAAATGCGCACCCTGATTATCGGCGGTGGCTTGTCTGGCCTCGCTTTGGCTGACGCGCTGGAAACGGCGGGTCAGGATTATCTTCTTGTCGAAGGGCGCAACCGGTTTGGTGGGCGCATCATAACAGAAACCCATGGCGGCGGTTACTTTGATATGGGCCCGGCGTGGTTTTGGCCCGGGCAGCCGCGCATTGCTAAATTGGCGCAGCGCTTTGAGCTGGAAGTATTCGACCAATACGCAAAGGGAGATTTGCTGTTTGAGGATCAAGATGGGCAGGTTCAGCGTGGCCGTGGCTTTTCTTCGATGGAGGGGTCTTGGCGGTTGAAGGGCGGTATGCAGGCGCTGATCCACGCCTTGTCCGAGAACTTGCTAAAGGAACGGTATCGGCTGGGTGCCAGCATTACGGCGCTGGAAAATACCGGGTCGACGCTAACCGCGACGCTTGCGTCCAGTGAAAGCGTGGTCGCTTCGAGGGTGGTTTTCGCTTTGCCGCCAAGGCTGGTCGCGCAGGTTCGCTTTACGCCATCGCTGCCCGCCCCAGCCTTAAACGCGATGCAGGGGGTCGACACGTGGATGGCCGGGCAGGCCAAGGCACTTGCAGTATATGATACGCCTTTCTGGAGAGATGCCGGATTATCTGGTGACGCTTCAAGCAGGTTCGGCCCGATGGTCGAAATGCATGATGCGTGCCCCGCCGCAGGGGGGCCTTACGGGCTGTTCGGATTTATTGGTGTGCCGCCAACAGGGCGCACCGATGAACATAAGCTCCGCCTGCAAGTTTCTGCACAATTGACAAGATTATTTGGTCGCGCCGCCGCAGACCCGGACGCCTTATTCGTGAAGGATTGGGCGTATGATCCCCTAACCTCGACGCCGACGGATAGAGAGCCGCTGCGAACGCATCCTGAATACGGATTGCCAGACGCTATGAAGGGGATATGGGATGGAAAGCTGCTATTCGCAGGAACCGAAGTCGCTGGCCGGTTCGGGGGGTATCTGGAAGGGGCTTTGGAAGCTGCAGAAACTGTCCTGTCAGATATCGTGAGATAGGCTTGTCCGATGGGCGAGCCCGCAATCTGACGCAGGTAGCGCCAAGTTGTAAGAGCATCGCCTCCAAATCCATAAAACCCACCGTGCTACCCTGTGGAATACTGGGGTGTCAAAAAACGGCGCATGAATTTTACACGTGTAAGCAATAGTGTGCTGACTTTTCCACTATCCTGAATTATCGTCCCTTTCAGGGCATCACAATGCGAGGGGTTTGCCGATGTTAAAACCGAAAATTCACACGATGGAGGAGCTATCGAGCGCGATTGGCGTATCTCGCCCCACATTGTCACGCTATTTTCAGGACCCTTCGAAGGTCAGTCGAACCTCCGCTAACCGCATTCTTAGCGGGCTCGAAAGAGTTGATTATACCCCCAACTTTTTCGCCACCAGAATGAACCGTAAGACCACCGGTATGATCGGCGTGATTATTCCATATCTAAACGATCTGTTCTTCACGCGGTTACTAGAGTCTATCGAAACTGCCGCGATGCAGGCGGGGTATACGGTGATTACGCAATGCTCTCATGCAGACCCTGCAATAGAAAAGCGCGCCGCCGAAACGTTTTTGTCAATGAACGTTGACGGCGCAATCGTGGCCCCTTTGGGCAACCATAGCGACCTGCAAGTGTATGAGCGGCTGAATGATCGATTGCCGTTTGTCTTAATGGACTCTCGGCCTGATACCCTTTCGGATGTTGATTTTGTGGGCACCGATCATCTGCAAAGCACTGGCGCGATAACTGAATACATGTGCCGCGTGGGCGCACCTCCGGTATTCTTGGCGATGCCGCGCGTCAATTTCAACGCGCTCGAGCGCGAGGCGGCTTATATCAAGAAGATGAATGAGCTGGGTTTTGAGCCTCGGGTCATTGGGGTCGACCCAATTGACAAGCACGATCATTTCGAAGGGCACGGGCTTGCTGTGCTGGATGATATGTTCTCGCGGCAAGAGCTGCTGGATGCATCTTTTTTATGTGCCAATGACCGTGTGGCAATCGGCGCGTTGCGGGCGGCGGCAAAGCACGGGCTTGAGCCTGGGGCATTACGTAGGGGCGGGCTGCGAATCGCCGGGCATGATGATTACCCGCTTTGTCCTTTTATGACGCCCACATTGACCACTGTTGCTCAGGATGTGACCGCAATAGGGCAGGCAGCGGTCGACCGTTTGCTAAAAAAGTTACGCGGTGAAAATATTGATAATAATCAGGTCATTCTCCTCATTAATGGCGCGCTAAAGCTGCGTGAATCTGCCTGAAGCGCACATTACTAGCTTTGAAATTGTCATCTCTTTGAAACTTAAGGTTGACGAGACGCTATTCTGAAAGCAATAATTGACGCATGTAAAAAACTTTTGGGAGGAAGATAATGAACATGAAGCGCAACCTGCTTGGCTCGACGCTTGGCTTCGGACTTGCTGCAGGTTTGGCATCCATTGCCATGGCCGATGAAATCACCATTGCTACCGTGAACAACGGCGACATGGTTAGAATGCAAAGCCTGTCTCCGAAGTGGGAAGAAGCGACCGGCAACACGATCAACTGGGTCGTATTGGAAGAAAACGTGCTACGTCAGAATGTGACGACTGATATCTCGACGGGTGGCGGTCAATACGACGTGATGACAATCGGTACATACGAAGCTCCGATCTGGGGTGGCAACGACTGGCTGGTTTCGCTGAACGAAGGCATGGCCGACGATTGGAACATTGACGATCTTTTGCCCGCGATCCGCGGCGGTTTGACCGTTGACGGCACATTGTACGCCGCGCCATTCTATGGTGAATCGTCGATGGTCATGTATCGCAAAGACTTGATGGAAAAAGCGGGCATGGAAATGCCGGATGCCCCAACATGGGACTTTATCCGCAAGGCAGCCAAAGCGATGACCGACCGTGACGCTGAAATTAACGGCATCTGCGCACGCGGAAAAGCTGGCTGGGGTGAAAACATGGCCTTCCTGACGGCGATGTCCAATTCGTTCGGTGCACGCTGGTTCGATATGGACTGGAAGGCACAGTTTGACAGCTCCGAATGGAAAGACACGCTAACGTTCTATCTGGACATGATGAATGAATCCGGTCCAGCCGGGGCGGCAAACAACGGTTTTAACGAAAACCTGACATTGTTTCAGCAAGGCAAGTGCGGCATGTGGATCGACGCGACCGTTGCCGCATCGTTTGTCACCAATCCCAAAGACAGCACAGTGGCTGACAAGGTCGGTTTCGCGCTGGCACCCGACAACGGTCTGGGCAAACGCGGCAACTGGCTTTGGGCATGGAGCCTGGCAATTCCCGCATCGTCGGAAAAGCAGGACATTGCAAAAGATTTCGTAAGTTGGGCGACAAGCCAGAGCTATACGGCTTTGGTTGCCGAAAACGAAGGTTGGGCCAACGTTCCTCCGGGCACGCGCAGCTCGCTTTACGCGAACCAAGACTATCTTGACGCAGCGCCATTCGCCAAGATGACACTGGAAAGCATCAACGCGGCTGATCCGCAAAAGCCAAGCGTGCAGGACGTCCCTTACACAGGCGTGCAGTTCGTCGCTATTCCTGAATTTGCGGGTATTGCAACACAGGTTGGACAGCAGTTCTCGGACGCGCTGGCCGGCAATCAGACTGCCGAAGAAGCATTGGCAAGTGCTCAAGCACTCACCACTGAGGAAATGGAAGCTGCGGGCTACTAAATCTGCTGCGACCACTCCCAGCATCGGAGGCAGGCACGCCTGTCTCCGGTGACTTTCCCTTCAGGATTTTTCGCAAACCGCAGCCGCGGTATCCGTAAGGGCCTGACCCCTCTGTCGGAAGGAGCCAGTCATGGCGACAGAACATTCCAGATCTTCAGCACGCCTTATGATCGCACCAGCTGTATTCGTGCTGCTCGTGTGGATGCTGGTACCGCTGATTATGACGCTTTATTTCTCGTTCGCGGATTACCGCCCGCTGCGGGCAACGTTCGAGACTTGGATCGGCTTCGATAACTATGCGTCGTTTCTGACGTCCTCGTCCTTCCTGTCTTCAATAGGCACAACACTATGGATGGTCGGGTCGATCTTGCTGATCACCATTTTGGGCGGCGTCCTGTTGGCACTCTTGCTTGATCGGCCGATGTTTGGTCAGGGCATCGTCCGTATCTTGGTGATCGCCCCGTTCTTTGTCATGCCGACGGTTTCCGCACTGGTTTGGAAGAACATGTTCTTCAACGTGGACAACGGTCTGTTCTCGTACCTGTTCAAGTTTTTTGGCGCGCAACCGTTTGATTTCCTGTCACAGCTTCCGTTGTTTTCAATTGTTATCATCGTCGCGTGGCAATGGCTGCCCTTTGCCACGCTGATCTTGCTGACGGCAGTCCAGTCCTTGTCCAGCGAACAGCTTGAGGCGGCTGAGATGGACGGCGCACCAGCGTTAAGCCGGTTCTGGCATATCATTCTGCCGCACCTGAGCCGTGCCATTACCGTTGTTATCCTGATTCAGACAATCTTCCTGCTGTCGATTTTCGCAGAGATATTCGTGACTACCAACGGGGCCTTTGGGACCCGTACGCTAACCTATCTGGTCTACCAGCGCGTCTTGGAAAGCCAGAACATCGGCCTCGGCTCTGCCGGGGGGATCATCGCCGTCATCCTTGCCAATATCGTTGCCATCTTCCTGATGCGCATCGTCGGCAAGAACCTCGATAACTGATAGGGGGCCGCAGCTATGGCACGTGCAATCACGACACAGAAGAAAATTATGTGGACAGTTTTGTCTTGGGGCATCGGTTTGCTGATCTTCTTCCCGATCATGTGGACCTTCCTGACCAGTTTCAAAACCGAGGCAGCAGCGATATCCGATCCACCAGTGTGGTTTTTCTTTGACTGGACACTCGAAAATTACTCAGCCGTACTCGAACGGTCCAACTATCCGCTCGCGTTGATGAATTCGATTGTGATCGCCTTGGGGTCAACGTTGCTCGGCATAATCATTGCGGTTCCTGCTGCTTGGGCGATGGCCTTTGTTCCAGGAAAACGCACCAAAGATGTGTTGCTGTGGATGCTATCGACCAAGATGCTGCCCGCTGTCGGCGTTCTTTATCCGCTGGTGCTGATCGCCAAATACTTTGGGGTAATGGACAGCCGCATTCTGCTGGTGGTGATCTTGATGTTGATCAACCTGCCGATCATCGTTTGGATGCTCTATACGTACTTTCGCGAAATCCCCGGAGAGATACTCGAGGCGGCGCGCATGGACGGTGCGAACCTCAAGAACGAGATCATTTATGTCCTGACGCCTATGGCCCTGCCGGGCATCGCATCGACCATATTGCTCAATATCATCTTGGCGTGGAACGAGGCGTTTTGGACCATTATCCTCACCACGGTGAACGCGGCACCGCTGACCAAGTTCATCGCCAGCTTTTCTGCCCCCGAAGGGTTGTTCTACGCCAAGCTTAGTGCGGCCTCGATCATGGCGATTGCGCCAATCCTCATCATGGGCTGGTTCAGCCAGAAACAACTTGTCCGGGGTCTGACCTTCGGCGCGGTCAAATAGGGAGACGTGTCATGGGACGCATCACACTAGACAAAGTTCAAAAGAAATTCGGAGAAGTCGAGGTCATTCCACCCTTGGATCTGACGATCGAAGACGGCGAGTTTGTGGTTTTCGTCGGCCCCTCGGGCTGTGGTAAATCCACGCTCTTGCGCTTGATCGCGGGGCTGGAGGATGTGACCAGCGGCGAGATCCGCATTGACGGAAGCCCCGCGACCAATCTGCCTCCGGCGAAACGCGGGCTGGCGATGGTGTTTCAATCTTACGCACTTTACCCGCATATGTCCGTGCGCAAGAATATCGCGTTTCCTATGAAAATGGCCGGAATGGATCAGGCGGAACAGGAACGTCGAATCGCCAAAGCCGCCGAGGCGCTGAACCTGACCGACTATCTGGACCGTCGTCCGGGGCAGCTTTCAGGCGGACAGCGCCAGCGTGTCGCGATCGGTCGTGCAATTGTACGCGAACCCGCAGCGTTTCTGTTTGACGAACCTCTATCGAACCTCGATGCCGCCTTGCGGGTCGGCATGCGTATGGAAATCAGCGAGCTGCATGCCAAGTTGCAGACGACAATGGTCTACGTCACTCATGACCAAGTCGAAGCGATGACAATGGCCGATAAGATCGTGGTTCTGAGGGCAGGGCACATTGAACAGGTAGGCTCACCTCTTGAGCTGTATCACAGCCCGCGCAATACCTTTGTGGCGAGTTTCATCGGCAGCCCCAAGATGAACCTGCTGACGGGGGATATCGCCCGCAGCCACGATGCCACTACTATCGGTATTCGCCCCGAACATCTGGACGTGGTTGAAAGCGAAGGAACCTTCGTTGGCCGGGTTGGGGTGTCTGAACACTTGGGGTCCGACACGTTCTTTCATGTTCACATCCCACAGATGGAGGAACCGATGACCGTACGCGCTGGTGGTGAAGTTGGGCTGCGTCACGGCGATACAATTCACCTGCACCCGCAAGCCGACAAGATCCACCGGTTTGACGACCGGGGGCTTCGGGTCGCATGACACGGCTGGCTGGTAAATCCGCGCTGATCACCGGTTCTGCACGCGGCATCGGGCTGGGCTTTGCCGAACGGTTTATCGCCGAAGGCGCGACCGTCGCGATTGCCGACATAAACCTTGAGGCAGCGCAAGCCACAGCCAAGGCTTTGGGCGACAGTGCCTATGCTGTGCAGTTAGATGTGTCGGATCAAGCCAGCATAGATGCGGCCATCGCGACGGTGGTCGACCATGCGGGCAAGCTTGATATCCTTATCAATAACGCTGCGTTGTTTGATGCATCCGAAACTGTCGACATTACCCGCGCGACCTATGACAAGCTTTACGCGGTCAATGTGGCGGGGACATTGTTCACGATGCAGGCCGCCGCCAAACAGATGATCGCTCAGGGGCATGGTGGTAAGATTATCAACATGGCATCCCAGGCAGGTCGTCGCGGAGAGCCGTTGGTCTTGGTCTATTGTTCGACCAAGGCTGCCGTTATTTCCATGACGCAATCCGCCGGTCTTAATCTGATCCGCCATGGCATAAACGTGAACGCAATCGCCCCCGGAGTTGTCGATGGAGAACATTGGGATCATGTGGATGCAACCTTTGCCCGCTTGGAAGGCAAAAAACCCGGTCAGAAAAAAGCCGAGGTCGCCGCAGGTGTCCCGGCGGGCCGTTTTGCCGTGCCAGACGATCTGACGGGCATGGCAGTTTTCCTTGCTTCGCCCGACGCCGATTACATCTTGTCCCAGACATACAACGTCGATGGCGGTCAGTGGATGAGCTGAGGCAACATGGGCCCCAATCCCGCCCGTGGTCACCCCCACCTATTTAGAAAGCCGTGTCATGGCCCGTTCCGAAACATATACTAACGTACAAACCAAAGCGCAGACGCCGACCTCTGGGGGGACCGTGCAATCAGGTAACTCAGACCTGCCAAACTTGTCTCTGGCCACCTTGTCGCGGTTGCCCAAGACGGTTCGCGTGCCGTCCTATGAACGTCAAAGCCTATCGCCCGGGATCGTTCATATTGGGTTGGGTAACTTCCACCGCGCTCACCAGGCGTGGTATCTGCATCGGCTTATGGATCAGGGCATGGCTCATGACTGGGCTATTCTCGGTGCTGGCGTGCGCCCCTCTGATGCGGCTTCACGGGCAAAGCTGCTTGATCAGGATTGTCTGACGACATTGGTCGAACTTGATCCGTCGGGGCAATCGGCTGAGGTGACCGGCGCGATGATCGGCTATATCCCGGTGGAGCAAGATAACGCGACGCTGATCTTCGAGATGAGCGACCCGCGTATACGCATCGTGGCGCTGACTGTAACCGAGGGAGGTTATTATCAAACAGGCGCGGGCGCGTTCGACAGCAATCACCCTGATATGGGCTATGACATCGCGCATCCGGATTACCCTCGTACTGCCTTTGGTGCGATGGTGGCGGCGCTGCGTGCCCGACGGGCGACCGGGGCAGGGCCCTTTACCTGCCAATCATGCGACAATTTGCAGGGTAACGGGGACATTTTACGCCAAACGGTCGTGGGGCTTGCGCGGCTTGGGGATGCAGAGCTGGCTGATTGGATCGACGCGAACTGTACTTTTCCGAACTCGATGGTTGATTGTATCGTGCCCGCCACCGGCCCTGCTGAACTGGCGTTGGTACGCAGCTTTGGCATTGCCGACACCGTGCCAGTCACTCATGAAAACTTTCGGCAATGGGTGATTGAGGACAAGTTTTGCGCCGGGCGCCCCGCGTGGGAAGCGGTAGGGGCCACCCTGACCGACGACGTGCACAGCTTTGAAGCGATGAAAATTCGCCTGTTGAATGGCGGTCATCAGGTCATCGCGAATGCCGGCGAAGTGTTAAGCGTGGAGACAATTGCAGAATGCATGGAACACCCCGCTATTCACGCGCTATTTTCCAAGGTCGCGCGAACCGAAGTCTGCCCCCACGTGGCATCGGTACATGACATGACCCCACAGGAATACGTGGAATTGATTGAACGTCGCTTTGCCAACCCACAAATTCGCGACACGACCCGGCGCGTGGCGTTTGACGGCTCCTCGCGGCACACGGGTTTCATCCTGCCAGTGATCCGTGACGCGTTGCGTGTGAATGCTTCGGTTGACGGTCTTGCCCTGGTCGAGGCGATCTGGGCGCGTATGTGTGAAGGTACCCGCGAAGACGGTACTTCCATCGCCCCAAACGACCCCAACTGGGATGCATTGCAAACCGCGGCAAAGGCCGCGCGCGCACGCCCAAAAGTTTGGCTTGAACAACGCAATTATTACGGTGACCTTGCTTCATCCGAAGTTTTCGCAGACGCCTTCACCCGTTGGCTTTCGATCGTTTGGGAAAACGGAACCGAAGCCGCAATACAGCAGTACGTTCTAGGCACATAAACCCGGACCCAAAGGATGACGACCGACCATCCTAGGCGTCTATATCTTTATCCGGTTCTGACGGTGCTGTGGTGGGCAAGGTCAAGCTGAAGCAGCTTCCTTGCCCCATAGTGCTGGCAACCGTCAGGTTTCCGCCTTGCAGCTCGGCCAAGCTGCGCGAAATTGCCAACCCCATGCCTGTTCCCCCCGCACGGCGTGTTGCCGTTGAATCAATTTGGTAGAAGGCGTCGAAAATGGTCTCGTATTCTTCTGCGGGGATGCCGTCACCAGTGTCGCATACTTCAAACACAGCCGTGTTCTCGTGCACCTTAACAGACAGATTTACGCGCCCGGCTTCGGTAAATTTGATCGCGTTGCCCACCAGATTAAACAAAATCTGGCGTGTGCGCACCTTGTCAACGTAAACTGACCCTTGGTCGGCTGATACGTGAAACTCCAGTCCCTTTGCATGAGATAGCGTGGTAAGTTGCTGGACAACAGGATCTACGATTTGGCTTATATCGCACAGTGAGGGGATGATCGTCAGACTTCCCGCTTCAATCTTGGCGATATCGAGCATTTCATTGATCAAATGTAACAAATGCTCTCCGGACTGGATCATCCGGTCCATCATACCTGACAATTGGTCGAACATACGGTTCGCAATGACCTTAAGCTCTTCGGGGTCGACATCGTTGGTTTCAAGCGCTGCAAGCAGTTCTTTGGACGGTGCCAAAAGACGAGCATTGGTTGAGAGTCGCGCGACGCCCAAGATTACCGTCAACGGCGTCCGTAATTCGTGGCTTAGTAACCCCATGAAATCGGATTTTGCCTCGCTTGCGGCTTCGGCTGCGGCTTTGGCCTTGCTGAATTCGGTCATATCCACGCGCAAACCCACAGAATGCCCGTTTTGCATAAGCTGGTCGGAAACCTTGATCACTTTACCATCTGCAAGATGATGTTCTTCCTGCAGCGCACCGCCGACGCGGCGGGCGTGCACGCGTTTGGCGATCCATTCCTCTTCGCCCATGTTCCCTGACGACAGCTTGCCGCCTTTGAAGCCGGCTTTTACAATATCCTTGAAAGGGGTTCCCGGGCGTAACAATTCAGAGGGCAGGTTATAGAGCTCTTTATATTTCGCGTTGCTCAGAATGAGGCGATCATCTTTGTCAAACATCACGAAGCCATCGTTTAACGCTTCGATGCCATCAGATAGGAGCATTCGGGCGCTCTTGCGTGTTTCTGCCAGCCAAAGAATGTAGCCGAGCAGGGCGAGCAATGACGATGCGACAATCGCCATGACGAGCCTTTCTTCCCACTGCGATGTCGATCTATCGGGCCATCCGCCTTTTGGCGTTGCCAGCAAGTGCCAGTTTTCAAACGCGAAATCGAAGTCAAGCTTTACGGGATCCTGGTCCTTGACGGCCGGATCCCCGAATAATGACACCAACCCGTCCGCTCCAACCGGGTCCGCAGCGTCAATCAGCAGATCATACTTTGTGGCCGCTTGGCTAATTCCGGTTTGATCCAGAAACTTTTGATAGTCCAACACAACCGAAACAATGCCCTGACTACGGGGCCGAGCAACTGCATCTCGGCCGGCCGCTGGACCTTGATATTCGGAATAGTATAAGGGTGCGCGCATAATCAGCCCTACGCCGCCCTGAGCAAGATTGACCGGCCCGACAAGAACATTGCGACCGGTTTCCAGCGCCCTTAGTACCCCTGGTAATTGTTCCTGGTTCTCGCGGTAATTCAAGCCGAGCGCGCCTTCGTTTCCCTCGACTGGATAGACCATCGAGATCACCAGGTCCGGTGCCACAGCGATGTTGATTATTGAATCATCAGCCCCGCGAACTTTTTGCGCTCTGTACGAAAACTCGCCCTGAGCAATGCCGGGGTTTTCACCCAGAAAAGTGGCGAGCTCTCGAAGGGCGAGGGATTGTTCGTGGACTACCGACTGAAAATTTTCTTTGACGACTAAAAGCTCTAAATAAGTATCAGTCCGCACTTGTTGAATGAAATTCGCATAAGATAACCGGTCGAGCCGGTAGGCGGTTAGCAATATGAGAACCGTCGCACAGAGAAAAAGAGACCACACAAACTTGTTGCCGCATTTTACAGATTTGCTTAACTTTTTAAACAAGACGAACACTCACACACTTTAAAATCAGATGACGACACAACAAGCCAATAACAAAGGCTAATGTATGTCATTATAGTGAACTATAACTTGCGATACTTTCTCAGTGATAATTTCAGATGTTTGTGGGATATATTGCACATTTGGGGTTTGAAATTAATCATTTCGCAGGTCGCGGAGATATTAAAGCTCTGCTTTCCCTTTTCGGGTTGTTGGACCAATTTTTGGTCAACACCAACGCTGGCGTGAATGCCAGCACCGCATAACTTAGAGCAATAGCACGTATTTACCTTGCAGTCTAATAGGTAAAGGAGGGCTTCTAAGCGTGATACACTTAAGAACCCTCCTGGTTTGATGTTTTGGCGATAACGTCGACAAATCTTTGGACGGTTACGACCGTGTGCTACTTCAGTGTAAGCCGTCTCAATTCGTCAGCAAACCTTGAGCACTGATTTCGACCCTTCAAGAAATCCTGCATCGACAAGTATATTATTCAGACGCTGAGCAGCGTTATGTTCGTCAGCCGATGACGCATCAAGCACTTGATCAATGCAGTAATCTTGCAGCAGGGCATAGGTGTCTTGTGGTAGGGTCGGCTTCGTCATTGCCGCACGGGCTGGTTCAACACCGGCAGCTTCGCGCCCTGCATCGGACAAGGCACGTTCGCGGTCCGTTTCCACAAACACGTTGCCCTCTACCCCGGCAAAGTTTCGAATGCGTGCAATGCGGTCCTCGCTACAATCTAGCAATGCCGCCATGGCAGCTACTTTGCCCATTGGGGTTGTCTTGCCGACGTACCCATATGGTGCACAATCCGACCGTTTAAGAACTCGGTTCATTACCGGGTCTATGACGGTAACGATATCCGAAATCCCTGAATCCCGCGCATATTCCAGCGAGGCGGCCATCAATTCGCATGTGGCATAGCTAATTGAGTTGCGCGAGTTGCCGCGATCAAGAGCTTCGGTGTCAACGCAAAAGCGTGTTGATTCCCATAGCGTGGCACTGCGCATCGGGGGTTGCCCGTCCAGAATGTCTGAAAAAACATCCGACAGCATATGCGGTCCGGTCGTCTGCAAGGCGCGAACACAGGATACGACCTTGTTGTCGTCGTTGATGCCGATCACATATGCGGGGTCAAGCGCGTCGTATTGATCAATTTCCAGCCCGTCTTTGATGTCGACTTCCCAGCCAAGTCTCTGGCCGAAGACTCGTGCCCGCAATGCATACATTTCGTCTAGCAATTGTGTGTAGCGGTGGCGGTTTGTCCCGTCGATAACAATAATCATGGTTCTCTCCAGTTCCAGTCTATCCGAAATGAAGAGCACATATCTGTATCGTTGCGCTATTGGGGAAATCCCGTATTGGGGTCAGATGGGATATATCAATCCCAGGCCTATAGCGCGACCGACTGCCTGCGAGGTGTTCAGCGCCGATAGCTTGGATCGCCCTGACCGCAGATGTACCTCAACCGTCCTGTTCGAAATCGACAAAATATCCGCTACGTCTTGCTGAGACTTTCCGGCTGCTATCCATTGCAGAACTTCCACTTCGCGGTCGGACAGGTTCGGATGGGTAAGCCTTCGTGACAGGGCGCTGGTCTTTACGACGTTATCATGCAGAAACACCGCGGCATTTTGCAGGTCTCCAAGGATCGCTTTTTTGAGAAGCTTCCATTCGCGGTCTGAACAGTTTCGCGTGACGCTAAACAGCCCGATATCCCCGAACGGGCCCCGTACGGGGATGGTAAGGCCTTGCTCGTGAATGCCAAAATCCCGCGCATCGTAAAAGATTGCCTTAAAGGATTCTTCCTCGCGCAGTCGCTGCCAATCGACCGGCGCGATGCTTCTTCTGGCTATTTTCAACGTCGGATCTTTGTGAAGGAAGCCTCGTTCGACGTAATGCGCCTGCCAGGCATCCGGATAATTCACAAAACCATGGACCGAGTGGTCTAGTGGGTTCATCCCCGCATAAGCCGCATAGTCCAGCTCGTGAGTCTCACAGACTGAATCTAAATAAGACCGCAAGTTGTTCTGGGGAAGCGGCAGCTTGCTAAGATCGATAACAGACAAATTACCCCATCCCTAAAAATCATCAGCCCTGCGGCCGGAGCCGCTTACCTAAATAACTCCAGCGTAAGCGGTCCCAAGATTTATGCATTATTACACAGTAATGGCGATCATCCAACTGATCAAATTAACCATTACGAGGTCGGGGATCGTAGTAAAGTTGCGTAGCGGGCACCAAAAGAAGCTGCCGATTTTCCAGATCGTAACATACTGTTATCTTAAACAGGTGGTGGGCAATTCACGACGATTGCATGTTAAGTGCTTGGCCATCCAAGCGCCCGGTGGTCGCGGCTTCGGCCAAAAGATACGCCACGTCTGCCCGCGCAGCAGTCGCAGATGTATCAACATCATCGCCTAGCGTTACGTCTTCGTGGCGGGCATCGTCGGTCAAAGCGACAGGGCGCAAGATCGCATAGGTTAACCCGGATGCTTTCAAATGCGCGTCGGCCTCGTGTTTTGCCTTAAGATAATGCGCAAGCTCGCCGGTGGGGTTTGTCTGGTCGGCCCCGACAGAGCTTAACATGACAAACCGCTTCACGCCGGACCTGGCGGCAAGATCGACAAGCTTTTTTGCACCGTCGCGATCAACTTTGTCTGTCATCTCGGCACTAGTGGCTCCGCCAGAACCAGCGGCGAAAATCACCACGTCCATTTTATCGCAGACATCCGATGGCAGATCGGTAAGATCACCATTTCGCAGATCAACATCATGGGGAAGGTCGCTGGTGTCCGAGCTTTCGCGCACCAGCGCAGTGGGTTTGTGGCCTTGATCGATCAAAGCTTGCAGAACCTGGCGACCGGTTTTGCCAGTTGCACCGGCGACTAGAATGTTCATCGTCATATAGAATCTCCATAAATATTTTAAAATCCAAAGCCGCTCAAAAACGAACAGCCCGAGGCGTCAAAAACGCCCCGGTCAAGTTTGGGCTGCGATAGCGGATCAGATTTATCGCTATCAGGGTAGGAATATTGCCTTGGCGTTCACGAATTCCTTCATGCCAAACCCGCCATGCTCTCGGCCATATCCGGAATTTTTCACTCCGCCGAACGGCATATTCGGGTCTGCGGCACCGAATGAATTTATCCGGATCATACCTGTATCGAAGTAATCGCGGGCTAACTTCAGTGCGCGGTCCTCGTCTTTGGTGAAAATCCCGCCGCCCAAGCCGTACCGGCTATCGTTTGCCAAGCGCATCGCGTCTTCGTCATCCTTTGCACGTATTACCGATGCAACGGGGCCAAATATCTCGTCGTCATATGCGGGCATCCCGGGGGTGACTTCTGCCAGCACAGTAGCAGGGTAGTACGCTCCGGTGCGGTCTGGGGCCGTACCACCACAAAGCAATTTGGCACCTTTCGCAATACTTTGTTCGACCTGTTCCTTGACGGTGTCAAATTGACCTTGGCTGGACAAGGGCCCAAGCTGGGTCGCCTCATCCGTCGGATCACCAAGGGTAATCTGTTTCATTTGTTCGACAAAGGCGTCGACAAAGGCGTCATACACTTTGTCGGCGACGATAAAGCGCTTGGCTGACACACAGGTTTCGCCATTGTTATAAAGACGCCCGATCACCGAGAATTTCACGGCGGTTTCGATATCCGCGTCTTCGAGCACCAGATACGCATCGTTTGACCCAAGTTCTAGCACGGTCTTCTTAAGCGCCTTGGCCGCAACTGAACCCACGTGGCTACCGGCTTGATCGCTGCCTGTTAGGGTTACGCCGCGCACCTTGGGGTGTTCGATCAGCTTGTCGCTTGTATCGTGATTGATCAGTATGACTTGAAACAGATCCTCGGGCAGGCCGGCTTCGATACACAGTTCGCGCAAACGCAAACCCGAGCCGGTGCAGATACTAGCGTGCTTTAGCACGCATCCGTTCCCGATCATCAGGCTTGCAGCCAAAACCCTGACAGGTTGATAAAGCGGGAAGTTCCATGGCTGGATAGAGTATATTACCCCGATCGGCTGATAGCTTACCACACCACGCTTTTTGCCGCCTGCGTGGGTGCGTTCTTCGTCAGCCAACAGTTCCGGGCCGTGCTCGGCGGTATAATCAAATATCGCAGCGCAGATTTCCACTTCGGTGCGACCGTCCTTTAATAGCTTTCCAGTCTCCTGTGTCATCAAGGCTGACAGTTCCTCGACATTGTCGCGAAGCTTTTGCGCGATCTTCGTTAGATAGGTGGCGCGATCTTTGCGCGGCACCTCGCGCCACTTCAAAAATGCATCGTGACAGGCTTCGACGCTCTCGGTCGCTTCTTGCTCCGACATCAGGTCATAGGTCTGGATTTCTTCTTCGGTGGCGGGGTTGATGGTGGTGATCTTGGACAAGTTCAATCTCCTCTGCGCTTCCTAAGGCAACGGCCAGCCTAAGGGGGAAGTTCCTGACGGTCACAACGTTGTCAGCCACAGGGCATTGGATATCAGGAATAAGGCCTTTGGATAGCAACACATCCGCTGCCACCGCGCAAAACCGCGGGATCGGACCGACGGGCGTCGCTGGGCCGAGAATTGCAGTTCACCGGCGCGGAGGTTAGTTCTTTTTGGCACACCACGTTCGATAGGAATGCTGCAACCCTGCGAGAATTTGCGGCGCGCGGTCCTTAACCATGGCTTGAACGCCTTGGGCTTTAAGGGCGCGGGCATACAGTTCACCCCAAGGGTCACTGGCAATGATCGACACTTGCCGACCCAGCCAATAGGGGCGGGCCCCCGACAATTCCATCCCGATTAAACCACCCATAAGCTGTGAATAACCTGTGGTGGGAGAAATCTCATTCAACGTGGCTCCGGCTGATATCTGAGCAAGAGATGCGGCAAAGCGCTCCGGTCGCGTCATGATTTCGTCGACCGCGATATCAAAGGCATGTTCATCCAGATCGCTGGGCCCCAGTCCGTTCTTTAGCGACAGTTTGGATGCCAGTAGGCCCGCCAGTTCCGGTGTCAGAAACGATTGAAAGCTCACGACTTCACCGGCACTGATGTGCGACCAATGCGATTTTTTCGAGACGGTACAAACCACGCCGTCGAAATCCGGTGTGGTGGCCAAAAAGCCGCTGATCGCCGTCGCGCTGCCGTGCATCAGCCCCACGGGTCGTGCCTGTTTTAACCCCGGTGTTGTCAGCACAGAGACCCGAGGGTCATCCACCGCAAGACGACTTAATTCGCCTGTGAGTACCGAAGGCACGGGCAGAAAAACAGGCGCGGGCAGGGGGGAATAGCCGGAACAGATCACGGGAATGGTCTGATTGTTCGACAGGTAAGGTTCAAGGGCATGCAGCAACGATGCCAGTTCTTCGCCGATTTCGCTTGGCCGGAGTTTTTCCTGTTGCAACACATTGCTATCAGTATCGTGGGCCCAGATCTGCACCCCACGGGCAGCGAAGTCCACGGCTATCCAGCCTACATCTGGCGTGTTCATCGGAAAGACCCGTTAAAAATCGAGCAAGGCACAAGGCATATTATCATCCCAAAGATCCTATCCAGTTTCCTCCCAGTATCCGGGCAGGTCACGTATTGTCTTTTCGAAGGTTGGCTATCCCAAAGCGTCAGGATTTAGCAACTGCTATGTAAGATTGGTATATGCTTTCGGTCGTGCGGCTCAAGATTTCGGGTTGCATCAAGTCGGGCATTCGCGCTCTACTATGTCACCAATAATAATTACAACCGGGAGCCCACCTTACCATGAAAATCTTAGCCGCAACGACCGCCTTGTCCCTGTCTTTCGCCAGCAGCCTCGCCGCCGCTGGTTGCGAAGAGATCACGTTTTCTGATGTAGGCTGGACCGACATTACCGCAACCACGGCCGCGACGACCGTCATTCTAGATGCGCTCGGTTATGAAACCGACATAAAGATATTATCCGTACCTGTCACCTATACATCGATGGCCGCCGGGGATATCGACGTGTTCTTGGGTAACTGGATGCCCACTATGGAAGCAGACATCGCACCTTACCGCGACGCTGGCACCGTAGATACCGTGCGTACGAACCTGACCGGCGCGAAATATACGCTTGCGGTGAACAAAGCCGCCGCTGATATGGGCATCAAGACATTCGCTGATATCGCCGCCAATGCCGACGCCCTTGAGGGGAAAATCTACGGCATTGAAGCCGGGAACGACGGCAACCGCCTTATCCAGTCAATGATAGACGATAACGCATTTGATTTGAAGGATTTCAAAGTCGTTGAATCGTCTGAACAAGGCATGCTGGCGCAGGTGAAACGGGCCAGCAGCAAGGGCGACCCTGTTGTCTTTTTGGGATGGGAACCGCACCCGATGAATTCCAACTTTGATCTGACCTATCTTGAGGGTGGCGATGATTTCTTTGGGCCCGATCTGGGTGGAGCGACGGTCAAGACCAACACCCGCGCGGGTTATGTTAAAGAATGCCCCAATGTCGGCAAACTGCTGAACAACCTGGAGTTTTCGTTGGCTATGGAGAACGAGATCATGGGCGCGATCTTGGACGATGGCAAAGACCCCGCCGAAGCCGCGACGGCTTGGATCAAAGCCAACCCGGACGTTCTGGACACATGGCTCGCAGGTGTGACCACTATGGATGGTGGCGATGCGATGGCGGCGACCCAAAAGATTACCCAATAAATCTGCGTTTATGAATAAAAGGGCCTGCTCCAAGCGGGCCCTTTTTGCTACCATTTGAAAGCAGCGCCGCGGAGGCAAATATGAACTGGCTCACTGACAACAAGATCCCGATCGGCGATGGGGCCGAGGCTGCTTTCAACTGGTTGCTCATTAATGCGGGGTGGTTGTTCGACGGGCTTGCCGTGGCGATGGAGTGGTTGATTGACGCTATCTTGTGGGTGCTGCAAACGCCGAACCCGCTGGTGATTGTTGCGGTGTTCACCGGGCTAACTTGGGTTATCCAACGCAATCTGAAAATGCCTTTATTAATCGTGGTGGGCTTCTTATTCATTCTGAACCAGGGCTATTGGGAAGAAACCACCGAGAGCCTGACGTTAGTTCTGTCGGCCTGTGTGGTCTGTATGGGGGTAGGCGTGCCTATCGGCATTGCCGCGGCGCATCGCCCACGGCTGTATCGCTATATGGCGCCTGTGCTTGATTTGATGCAGACTCTTCCGACGTTCGTCTACCTTATTCCGGCGATCGTGTTCTTTGGCATCGGCATGGTGCCCGGCCTTATCGCTACGGTGATCTTTGTGTTGCCTGCGCCGATCCGGCTGACCCAGCTTGGTATCGCTTCAACCCCAAAAGAATTGCTTGAGGCCGGACAGGCGTTTGGCGCGAAACCCAGCCAAACTTTATGGAAAATCGAATTACCCTATGCCTTACCGCAGATCATGACGGGACTGAACCAGACCATCATGCTTTCGCTGTCGATGGTGGTGATCGCCGCCTTGGTCGGGGCCGATGGATTAGGAGTGCCAGTGGTACGCGCACTTAATCAGGTGAACACAGGTTTGGGGTTTGAATCGGGGCTTATTATCGTGGTCGTTGCAATCATGCTGGACCGAATGCTGAGGGTGACGCGGAAATGAGCGATGATATGATGAACCCCGCGAATGCCGTCGAATTTGACAACGTATCTATTGTGTTTGGTCAGAAGCCCGAAAAAGCCTTGTCGTTGATGGATGCGGGGCAGGATCGCGCTGAAATCGAAGCGGCAACAGGGCAGGTGTTAGGGGTACACAATTGCACCCTCGACGTAAAACAGGGCGAAATTCTTGTGCTGATGGGGCTGTCGGGCTCTGGCAAATCCACGCTGCTGCGCGCGGTGAACGGGTTGAACCCGCTGGTGCGCGGTACAGTACGGGTAAATGACGGTGACTGGAGCTGTGATGTCGCAGCAAGCTCTGCGACTGATTTGCGTAGGGTCCGGCGCGAATGCGTGTCCATGGTATTTCAACAGTTCGGTTTGCTGCCGTGGCGCACCGTACGGGACAACGTGGCGCTTGGGCTGGAACTGGCCGACGTCCCCAAGCAAGAACGGGTTGATCGCGCGGAAAAGCAGCTTGCCTTGGTAGGGCTGGCCGACTGGGCTGACCGCAAGGTGGGCGAACTGTCTGGCGGTATGCAGCAGCGTGTCGGTCTTGCCCGAGCCTTTGCTACCGAAGCACCGATCTTGCTGATGGACGAACCGTTCTCGGCGCTTGATCCGTTGATCCGCACCCGATTGCAAGACGAGCTGCTGGATTTACAACGCGAGCTGAAGCGCACGATTATCTTCGTAAGCCACGATCTGGATGAAGCATTCAAGTTGGGCGGACGGATTGCCATCATGGAGGGTGGCCGCATTGTGCAATGTGGCACCCCTCGCGAGATTTTTTCAAACCCGGCCTCGGCTTATGTCGCCGAGTTTGTAGCAAATATGAACCCGCTGGGGGTGTTAACTGCGCGCGATGTCATGGGCCCGGTGGTCGCCGCGGATACCGACCCTGTCGCCACAGAAACCCCGGTTTCAGAGTTGATCGATCTGATAAGCGGGCCTGTTCAGGCGATCCCCGTCGTCGAGGGGCAAGATATCATAGGCACGGTCACCGCCGCCAGTATAGTCGCGCGACTGCAAAATAATTGATACAGTAATTAGCAGAGACATCCCCAATAGGTTGTATTAATGAAATAACTATACTTTAAATTGTTTTTTCACAAAAATCACATTTTTTGTGCTACGTTTTCCCATGTTCGTAGTTGGTTACTAGCTTAGCGATTTCCGCGGGGCAATTTTCGCGCCGCTTTAATAGGCTTAATTTCCACACGTAGGGCAAATTATATGTCACCGCAAAATAATGACGTTCAAGATTCCAGCACCTCTCCATCATCACACAACAGTGCGCGATCTGGTAGGTCTGCCAGCATGCTGTGGGTGGCCAACCCGACACCCAGAGCCGGCGGAATGCCAAACCCATTTCTTGCCCCGCCCGACCTTACGTCAACAACGCTCACTCAGACCGCTGTGGGGAGGCACGGTGGCATTTCCAGAAACCCCGAGATTTCTAGTGCGTCTGATGATAGGGATCATGCCGCTGTTAGTGCTCTCAAAAGCCAGCTTGAACAATTGCGCAGCACGAAATCGACTCATCACGCGGAGCTCGGCTCTCTATCGGTTTGGCCAGACACCGCAACTGCCGAGACCGAGGCTGGAGACCAACGCGCGAATATTCCCGCGATGAATAGAGTCCAAAGTCTGCTCGAAGCCATAGAGGTCACCTATTTGCCAGTGTCGTTGGCGAACGCGATCTGTCTTGATTCTGGAATGGTGAAAGCTAAAGGGTTCGAAGTCGCGTTGGTTCAGGGAGGGTTAGCCAAGTTGGTTGAGCTGGATAACTGGTCGTTGATGAACCTGGGCGTGAAAGAAGTATTAAGCTTAGTCGAGCGTTTGCAACAAGAAACCGGGTTGTCCGTTTCTGAGATTCAAAGCTCAGTTGAACCTTATGCGATTCAAACGATCGGATTAGCAGAAATGCACCGTTCGTATCTGCGCGATATCCAAGAATTTCCGGTACTTATCGTGGCGCAAACATGTGTCCAAG
>DRFG01000073.1 GCA_011050655.1 Roseobacter sp. | reverse complement strand
CGTGTTCTTTATAGCCGATGGTCGTCAGGTTCTTTTCGCGAAATACAGTTGGCGCGGGCCACTCGATCGCGACATCGGCAAGGTTCTCGGACTTAGCCCAGTTAAAATCCGGTGGGATGCCCAAGTCTCCGGGCGCGCGCCAATAAGTTTTCCAACCCGGCTCGAGCGTCAGTCGGATGGCCGCGATACGGTTACCATCAGGTAATACCCAACCTGATAGTATCTCGCCCTGAATGACTTCGAACGCAGCGGCGGGAACGGGCGCGACCAGTAAGCTGGCAAGCAAGCTGAGTATTTTTTTGTTCATAGGTCTTTCATGCGTCAATCGCGGTAACCTGCCAAATCACGATTGCATTACGAAACGTTGCAGTTGCGGGGCTTGAAAGCAGTGTGGTGCAGCGCCATGCTAAATATAAGGTATAACAAGGGATTGATAATGAAGCTGGATCTTACAGGGCAACTGCTTGTGGCGATGCCAGGCATGGGCGATCTGCGGTTTGACCATTCGGTGATATTTATCTGTACGCATAACGCCGATGGTGCGATGGGCCTTATCGTCAACAAACCCGCGCTTAACCTGAAGCTAAGCGATGTGTTGGACCGGGTCAGCGATGTCGACCTTGACGATACATCGGGCCTAGGCGTCCATCTGGGAGGCCCGGTAGAGACCGAACGGGGTTTTGTTTTGCACAGCGCGGAATACAGATCGGTGATGCAGACGCTTGATATTGCAGAAGGGTTTTCCATGACAGCCACCCTAGATATTCTCGAAGATATCGCTCGCGGCAAGGGGCCCAAACAGGCGTTGCTAGCGTTGGGCTATGCCGGGTGGGGGGCAGGGCAGCTGGAAACTGAGATTGCCCAAAACGGGTGGTTGACGTGTAACGCGAGCGCCGAGATCGTTTTTGACCTTGATGATGAAACGAAATGGGCGGCTGCGCTTAAGTCGCTCGGGATCGATCCCCTGGTTCTAAGTGCCACGCCGGGAAGGGCGTAGTTACCGAGGTGCTGCAGCCCGGCGTAAACGATCATTTATCGCGCGGCCCAATCCGTGGTCGGGTATTGGTGCCACCGCGATGGGTCTACGTAAGGCATCCAATTCATGCAACCGGTCGAAAAGGCAGGCGGCGGCCTCGGTCAGGTCACCAGCGGATGATAGGGTAAGGTCGCCCGCTATGTCTGCGAAGCCTAGCAAAACTTCGTCTGGTTTGGCCTCGGTCGCGTTCAGTCGGACATGGGCATGTGGCGCGTAATGGGATGCAAGTTGCCCCGGAGCGATGATCTCGGATCCGTTGGCGCTGTCAATGGCTATGCCAAGTCTTGTTTCGATGTTTTCAACTGAAACCCCACCAGCACGTAGCAGCAGGGGGCGGGGGGCTGTCAGGCCAATAATGGTACTTTCCAACCCTACGGCACACGGGCCATCGTCAACGATTGCATCAATGCGACCCTCAAGGCCGTTTAGCACATGGGCTGCCGTGGTGGCGCTAATCTTGCCGGACGGGTTTGCCGATGGTGCCGCAACGGGGCCGCCAAATTTCTCGAGAATAGCACGCGCAGTAGGATGAGCCGGTACCCGTATCGCAATACTGTTCAATCCCGCGGTCACCAAGGATGACAAGCCGTGGTCTGAGGTCAGGGGTAAAACCAGTGTCAAAGGACCGGGCCAAAACGCATCGGCAAGGTGTTGCGCTAGATCAGACCATACCCCGTACCGGCTGGCCTGTGCGACGTCGGCCACATGGACGATCAACGGGTTGAAACTGGGCCTGCCCTTGGCGTCATATATGCGGGCCACTGCTGCGCTGTTCCGGGCGTCGGCCCCCAAGCCATATACGGTTTCGGTAGGCAGGGCGACCAACCCGCCTTGCTGCAAAAGCAGCGCGGCACGGGCGTTGCCTGCCGGGTCTGGACGCAAAATTTCGGTCATCGGATTCTCTATCGCGCCTATGACGCCGCGTTTTGGGTTGCGGTGCGGAACCTTGAGGGACATTCTTGCCCTCAACAGCCCACGCCTTTGGTTGGGCTTATCAGGTCGCAGTTCAGTTTGCCAAGCAGACGAACACGTTAACGGAGGAAAACTATGCCATATCGTGCCCCTGTCGGTGATTTCGCCTTTTTGTTTGATCATGTCGTGGGACTGAATGCCGTGCGCGAAACCCAGCGGTTCGAAGACGCGACCAGTGATGTCACCCAAGCGATTCTCGATGAAGCGGGCAAATTGTGTAATGACGTGCTGGCACCGTTGCAGCGTGCGGGCGATCAGCATCCCGCCAAACTTGAAAACGGTGTGGTTCGGACTTCGCCGGGTTTTGCACAAGGCTATGCTGCCATAGCCAAGGGCGGGTGGATCGGGATCAGCGCCGATCCCGAATTTGGGGGTATGGGGCTGCCTATGACCCTAACCACTGCCGTTAACGAAATGATGAGCGGTGCCTGCCTTTCGCTGCAACTGGCCCCGCTTATGAGCCAAGGCCAGATCGAAGCGCTAGAGCATCATGCAAGCGATGCCATCAAGGAACTGTACCTGCCCAAGCTGATCAGCGGCGAATGGACCGGTACGATGAACCTTACCGAGCCCCAAGCAGGGTCGGACGTGGGGGCACTCTCGACCAAGGCCAAACCCAACGGTGATGGCACCTATGCGATTTCAGGGCAGAAGATCTACATTACCTGGGGCGATAATGATTTTTCAGACAATATATGCCATCTGGTGTTGGCGCGCCTGCCGGATGCACCTGCCGGAACCAAGGGGATAAGTCTGTTCCTAGTGCCAAAGTACCTGCCCAAAGAAGACGGCGCATTGGGCGCAAGTAACAGCCTGAAGGTCGTCAGTCTGGAACATAAGCTGGGTATTCACGGCTCACCCACCTGCGTGATGCAATACGATAACGCCACAGGCTGGCTTGTTGGATCTGAGCAAGGCGGTATGGCCGCGATGTTCACGATGATGAACAACGCGCGGCTCGGCGTAGGCGGGCAGGGCATCGGTGTTGCCGAAGCCGCTTATCAGCATGCGCTATCCTATGCGATGGAACGCAAGCAGGGTAAAACTGGGCGGCCTGACGGCACCGGAACCATCGTGGATCATGCAGACGTACGGCGCATGTTGATGACGATGAAAGCCGAGACCTTTGCCGCTCGTGCGATCGGGTTAAGCTGCGCGGTGGCCATCGACATGGCAAGTGCTACGGGTCAGGCCGAATGGAAGACCCGCGCCGCATTTCTCACTCCGATCGCTAAGGCATTCGGTACCGATACAGGAATGGCTGTCGCTGAAATGGGGGTACAGGTGCATGGCGGTATGGGTTTCATCGAAGAAACCGGAGCCGCTCAGTTCAGCCGCGATGTGCGGGTGACAGCAATTTACGAAGGTACCAACGGTATTCAGGCTATGGACCTTGTGGCGCGCAAGATGATGGACGGCGGCGAGGCTGCGAACCGTTTGCTTGATGAGATCGAGACAAATGCTGAAGCCGCCCGCGAGGCATTCCCGAACATGGCAGATGCGGTCTGGCAGGCATCCGAGACGCTACGTGAAGCGACAGATTGGCTAACCGAGCAGACCAATATGGACACGCGCTTTGCCGGTGCCGTGCCTTACCTGCGCGCGTTCGCCCGAGTTTTGGGCGCACATCTTCACCTTAAGGCGGCGTTGGCCGACAAGGGTGGCGCACGTGAAAAGCTGGCGCGGTTCTATATCCTGCGGCTATTGCCTGAACACGTTGGCTTGTTGACACATGCGCAGGCCGGGGAATCTGATCTGTTCGCCCTTTCCCCTGATGAATTGGCCGCATGATGGCTGATACAGCTCTTACCGGACTTCGTTATCCGTGGGAAACACCGCCCGCTGCTGGCGAAGCGATCGAAGTCGCGCCTGGCGTGTTGTGGTTTCGATTGCCGCTCCCGATGAAATTGGATCACGTCAATGTCTACGCCTTTGACGAAGGTGACAGCTGGACCATAATTGACACAGGTTTCTCGTCAAAGAAAACCAAGGCCATCTGGACCGATCTTATTGCGGGCCCGTTGGGGGGGAAGCCAGTATCACGTGTGATCGTGACGCATCACCACCCTGACCACATCGGATTGGCAGGATGGTTTCAGACCGTGCATGGGGCCGAGCTGGTCACCACGCGTACCGCTTGGCTGACTGCGCGTATGCTTACGCTTGATCCGCAAGACGTTCCATCGGCGGAAACTCTGGCGTTTTACCGGCTGTCAGGTATGGAGGCCGGTCTATATGAAAAACGCGCATCAGAGCGGCCATTCAACTTTGCCGATATCGTTGATCCGCTGCCCTTGGGGTTCACCCGCATTAAGCAAGATGACAAAATCACCATCGGCGGGCGTGAGTTTGAGGTTCATATGGGAAACGGTCATGCCCCCGAGCACGCTACATTTTGGAGCAGGGAAGACAATATAGTGATTGCCGGAGACCAGATTTTGTCGTCAATCAGCCCGAATGTCGGGGTGTATGCGACCGAACCTATGGCTGATCCGATTGGTGAATGGATCGAAGCATGCGAAAGGCTCGCCTTGCTGGGCCGCGATGATCATCTGGTTCTGGGCGGGCACAAACTTCCCTTTACGGGTCTTCCGCCGCGAATGCGTCAGTTGATCGACAATCATCACAGCGCCTTAAAACGGTTGCTCGTGGCTATCCAGACGCCGAAGTCTGCTTCGGAATGTTTTTCGACCTTGTTCAAGCGCAACATTGGAGAAAGCGAATATGGGCTGGCGCTGGTTGAAGCCGTGGCTCATCTGAGCCATCTATATCAGACCGGCCTTGCCACAAGAAGTTTACGCGAAACAGACGGGGCTTGGGTGTATCAAGCAAAGGCGTAGGGAGATGGATACCGAAATCAAAACCGCGGCGGAAGCCTATGAGGCGGACATGTTGCCGCGTTTGCACGAAGTTCACGCTGATCCGGATAAGCGCAAGGCGTCGCAGCAAAAAGTGCCCAGAGGTATGACTGACAAGCCCGCGATGCAAAAGTCGCCAGCGCAATGGGCATATGAGAGGGTCGTGCTTTACCTTAAAAATTTTGAAGAACAGTTGGATAGCGATCACGAAGTGGCCATGGGATTCGCGGGGAACGATGCCGGTGTCTTGCGGATCGAAGGGATGGGATATTTCGACCCCGACATGGTGACGTTCTATGGGGCTGATAGCGATGATACGCGCATGCAACTCATACAGCATGTAAGCCAGTTGAATGTTGTGCTTCGTGCGCTTCCCAAGGCTGCGGAATCAGCACCTGCAAAACGCATCGGTTTTCGTCTTGTGGAAGAACTGGAAGCGGAAGGCCTAGCGGCTCGGGATAAAAACACCTGAAATTAGGACCTCATGAGATCGTGACACCGCGCTATGAATGCAGTATCCACCTGATCAAATCATACGGATGCCAATATAAAGGATTACGCACATGGCCAAGCATGAACACGGTACAATGGATGTCACCACCCAGGAAAAGACCTTTGACCGCTTTATGAATTTCGTCAAATGGACCACTATCGCAATTATTGCCATACTTGTTTTCATGGCGATCTTCGCACGGTAATACCGGCAAATTTTAGTTTATAGGAATTAACGATTATGCGTATGTGGTTGGCGCTTGCCTTTGTTGGCTTGTTTGCAGCTTGTGCAAATGACACAGGCATTGACAACTCGCCGGCCGAGGTCGCTGCCGCGGCTTATGTCGCCCCGGGCCCCAAATCAATTTCGTTGATCACGGTCGTGAACAACCGCTCGGGCAGTGGCGGGCATTCGGCGCTGATCGTTAACGGGTCGCAGCAGGTCATCTTTGACCCTGCCGGATCGTTTCGCGACCCTCGTGTCATCGAAAGGGGCGACGTCTTGTACGGTATGTCACCCAAGTGGATTGCCGCCTATAAATCCGCCCATGCGCGCAGCACCTATCACATAGTCACTCAGCAAATTCCGGTGACCGAGGCACAAGCTGAACAGGCGCTCAATCTGGTGATGGCGAACGGTCAGGTTTCGGGTGCCTTTTGCTCGAACGCAACTTCGTCGTTGTTATCCAAGGTGTCTGGGTTTGAAATGATCAAGTCAACCTTCTTCCCGGTAGCTCTTCAACAGCAGTTTGCAACGTTGCCGGGCGTGACGACGACCAAGTACTACGAGGACGATGAAGGTGGAATATCTGACGGGGTTCGGGCAGCGACGTTAACCCAATAGCCAGAGTAACGTATAAAGCGTGACCGCCCCGCTGATAATGGCAAGCAACACGTTTTTTGTCATGATGCCGACAACCAAAGCCGCTGCTGCCGCTGAGATACGCGGCAGATCCGGCTGCCCGTTGGTAGCCGCAGGCCAGATGACCTGGGGGGCAACCAGCGCTGGGAGGATTGCCACAGCTGTATAGCGCAGGTGGCGCAGCAGCCATTCGGGCATTTCGCGGTCGCCCACGAGCCCGGTAAACACGAACCGCAGCCCAAAACTACCGATGCCAAGCCCAAGGATCACGATCCAAAGCGTGGTTCTGTCTATATTCTCGATCATGCGGCACCCTCGCTGTGTTTCACGCTTCGCTTCTCTAGCCAGAGCTCGGCGCGGGCACCGGCCAACATTCCTGCCAGTCCCGCCAAGATCAGACCCAATGAATATGGTACACCCGCCGTCAGAAGCCCCGCCACCGATGCGACAACGGCGGCGATTACATGGGCAGGCGTCCGGAACATTGGCGCGATCATCGCCAGAAAAGTAATAGGTAGCGCGAAATCAAGCGCCCAGCTTTGCGGAATTTGCGCGCCAAGTAAGGCCCCGATCAACGTGAACAAATACCACATTGGCACCACAGGGGTCACGCAACCAAAGAAATACGACATGCGCTGCGGGATCGTCATCTGCGGTTCTTTTTCATACTGTGCCATCGCACAGACATAAGATTGGTCAACCGTCATATATGCTGCAAATGCACGCTGCCACAGAGGGGCTGCGCCGATATAGGGTGTTAGTGACGCTGAATACATCGCCATGCGCAGGTTCACCGCCAACGCCGAGGCGAGGACAATGGCGGTCGGGGCATGTTCCTGCATCAATTGCAACGCGGTAAACTGCGCGGCACCGGCGATGACCACGACAGAAAAGGCCAAGGTTTCAAAGACGCTCAGTCCTGCTTCGGTCGCGAGGATGCCGAAAAGTGAAGAAAACGGGATGATCACTAGAACAAACGGTGCCGCGTCTTTAAGACCTTTGCGAAAGGCAGATTTGGTGGTGGTGATGGCCATGCGTTGCCCCTAGATTGCTGGCACATGCTTAACTGCGGCCCGGGGAGGATGCAATTGTCCGTCAAAACTGATACCGATGCGTATTTGATCGCACCACAACCGGGGCTTGCGCGGCTGACCCGATCTGTTGTGGGGCGCGATCATAACGGGGCCGACACCACGATCAGTGTTGTAGAAGAACGCCCCTTGACGATTTTTCTGAACTCTCAGGAAATCGTTACGGCCATGACCATTGGCGACTATCCTGAATATCTTGCTTTGGGGTTTTTGCGCAATCAGGGCATGTTGCGTGATGGCGAGGATATAACCAGCGTCGACTATGATGAAGACCTTGAGGTTGTCGTGGTCCGCACCGCCCGAAAGACCAACTATGAAGAGAAGATGCGCAAGAAAACTCGGACTTCGGGCTGCGCTGTCGGTACCGTCTTTGGCGACATGATGGAAGGGTTGGAGAACGTGACTCTGCCCCAGACACCGGTGCGTACATCGTGGCTTTACAGCCTCAGTGAGCAGATCAACCGGACACCCAGTCTGTATCTTGAAGCCGGAGCGATCCATGGCACGGTCTTGTGCCAAGGTAATAGGCCACTGGTCTATATGGAGGATGTCGGGCGTCACAATGCTGTCGACAAGATCGCAGGCTGGATGTTGTCTGAATCAGCGAGTGCCGAGGATAAGATCTTGTATACTACGGGCCGGCTGACATCCGAGATGGTGATCAAAACGGCGATGATGGGTATCCCCGTGCTGGCTTCGCGGTCAGGCTTTACGGCATGGGGTGTCGAGATCGCCCAACAGGTGGGGCTGACGTTGATTGGCCGGATGAAAGGCAAGCGTTTCATCTGCCTTGCGGGAGAGGACCGTCTGATCCGTGATGCCGACCCCGATAGCGTGCTGGATGAACCTAAGCGGTCTGGCCGAAAGGGAAGCGAATGAAGCAACCTTTCGGAGTGATACTTGCTGGTGGCCAAGCCACACGCATGGGCGGAGGCGACAAGGGGCTGCTAAGGCTCGGACAGCAAAGCATTTTGGCACATGTCATTGAACAACTCTCACCGCAAGTTGCTGGTCTGGCGCTGAACGCGAATGGCGATGCCAAGCGATTTTCCGATATTGATTTGCCGGTGCTTCCAGACAGTATCGACGGGTTTGCAGGTCCTCTCGCGGGGGTTTTGGCCGGGTTGGATTGGGCTGCCGCCCACGGGGCGGACACAATCGTGACAGCGGCTGCCGACACCCCGTTTTTCCCGGGCGATCTAGTACCGAGGCTTCTGCTTGCCAGCGAGGGTATGATACACCCGCTGGTATTAGCTGCCACGCCAGATGCCACGCGCGGTAGGGTGCGCCACCCCACCTTCGGGTTGTGGCCGGTGGCGTTGCGAGATGATCTGCGAAGAGCCTTGGATGGCGGTTTGCGCAAAGTGGTGATGTGGACAGAACAGCACGCAGGTCGCGAGGCGCTTTTCCCTCATGCAGACGCGTTTTTTAACATCAACACCCCCGAAGACCTGACCCGGGCAGAGGATTTGATATGAGGCTTTACGGAGTCGTCGGCTGGAAAAATGCCGGGAAAACCGGCTTGATGGAGCGGTTGGTGACAGAAATTACCGGGCGTGGTTTTTCAGTGTCCACGGTCAAGCATGCGCATCACAGTTTTGATGTGGACCATCCGGGAAAGGATAGTCATCGCCACCGTATCGCCGGGGCCCGAGAGGTGCTGCTGGCGTCACGCAATCGTTTTGCGCTGATGCATGAGCTTCACGACGAAGTTGAACCGACACTAGAGATGCTGTTGGCGAAACTTGCGCCAGTCGATCTGGTGCTGATCGAAGGATACAAACGCGACACTCATGCCAAAGTCGAAGCGCATCGCGCAGTGACCGGCAATCCGCTGATCGCCCCCGGTGACGCGTCGATTAGGGCTGTAGCCAGTGATACGCCTGTGACGGTAGACAGGCCAGTATTCGACCTGAACAACACTAAAGAGATCGCTGATTTTATTCTGGCTGAGGTCGGGCTGTGACGGCATTTGATACTTTCGTGATGGTCGACTGGTCAGGGGGCAATGATACCGGGGCCAAACCGCGCAAAGACGCGATTTGGGCGGCGGTGTCACGGCGTGGCCAAGGGGACGCCCCGGTCTATCTGCGCAATAGAGTCGAGGCCGAGAATTGGCTTGTCGGGCTTATCGAAAAGGAACTAAAGGCAGGCCGCCGGGTATTGATCGGCTTTGATTTTCCTTTCGGTTATCCCACAGATTTTGCCGCGGCTTTAACGGGTTCGCCTGACCCGTTTGGGGTATGGGACTGGTTTGAGACAAATGTGCAAGATACGCCTATGCAAAATAACCGTTTCGACCTGGCTGCACAGATCAATCAAAACTTAGGTAACGGACAGGGCCCTTTCTGGTCCAACGGCTTGCGTAAGCGCGACATTGCCGGACTGCCGCGAACAAAAACGGGGTATGTGAATCCTTTCCCCGATCGCCGTGCCGCAGAGCTTCGCGCGAAGGGTAGCTTCACATGCTGGCAAATGGCAGGTGCCGGAGCGGTGGGGTCGCAAGTGTTCATGGGTCTTCCAGTTTTGTCCCGGCTGCGTAAACGGTTTGCGGGGGACGTCGCCGTCTGGCCATTCGAAGCGCTGGATAAGCCCATTGCATTTGTCGAAGTCTGGCCTTCGTTGACGGTTGCGCCAGCGCCCGAAAACATGATCAAGGATGCCTGGCAGGTACAAGAGATCGTGCGGCAGGTTTCGGCGCTTGACCCAGCTGTGCTCGCGCGGATTTTGGATGTGACTGCCCCGGAGGAGGGGTGGATATTCGGGTTGGGGTTTGAGACGCTTTTGCAGGGCACGCGCCCATTACGCAACGACTGTTTTGCCTTGCCTCCCGGTGTCCACTGGACGCCGGTAGACGAGGCATTGACCAGCCTGAAACAACGCTTGCGGCCGGTCACCAAGACAGAACAACTGTCTGTGGACACCGCTTTGGGCCGCATCGTGGCGCAGGATGTAATGGCCAATCGCGCCAATCCGCCACTGCCCAATACTGCGGTCGATGGCTATGGCTTTGCCGGTGGGCGCGGCGAGGGCGACCATGAGCTGCCGTTGATGCATGGACGCGCCGCCGCCGGGGATGCGCCGGGGGAAGTGCCCGATGGGCAAGCGATACGTGTCCTGACGGGGGCAGCGCTGCCGGCCGGTGTCGATACGGTGATCTTGCAGGAAGACGTAAAGATCGTTGCGGGCACCGTTCAGTTTCACGGCGCGATCAGGCAGGGTGCGAACACCCGTCGGGCGGGCGAAGATGTACAAAAGGGCGACCGGATCATTTCGGCGGGCCGCAGGCTTACCCCCGCTGACCTAGCGTTGCTGGCGGCCACTGGTACAGCGTCGATTGTGGTACGCAAACCGTTGAGGGTGGGTGTCATTTCGACGGGGGATGAGATCGTTCAACCTGATCAGGCCGCCGCTGACGGTCAAATATACGACGCCAACCGCCCCATGCTCATGGGGTTGATTGCTCAGTTTGGGTATACGGCTGTTGACTTGGGGCATGTCGGTGACGACCGGGCAGTGCTGCGGGCGCGATTGAACGGGGCTTGCGAAAAAGTCGATGCGATTTTGACCAGTGGCGGTGCCTCTGCGGGCGACGAAGACCATGTCTCGGCCTTGTTGACTGAAGCGGGTGCATTGTCACTATGGCGGATCGCGGTCAAGCCGGGGCGGCCGTTGGCCTTGGGGATGTGGCAAGGCACGCCGGTGTTTGGTTTGCCGGGAAACCCGGTGGCTGCGATGGTCTGCACGTTAATATTCGCGCGGCCCGCCTTGGGCCTAATGGCTGGCCAAGACTGGACCGAGCCGCAGGGGTTTGAGGTGCCGGCAGCCTTTGCCAAGAACAAGAAACCCGGACGTCGCGAATTTCTGCGGGCCCGCATTCGTGAGGGCCGGGCCGAGGTGTTTCCATCCGAAGGATCAGGGCGCATCAGCGGGCTAAGCTGGGCGGAAGGGTTGGTCGAGCTACCGGATGATGCAGTTGACATCAAATGCGGCGATTTGGTGCGCTATATTCCCTATGGGTCATTCAGCCGCTAGAGGGTTTCAGTCGAATGTCCCGGCCACACGTCCCAACAGCATAAATGCCCGCACCGTGCGCGTGTCGGCCAATGCTGAAATCTCGGCGTCCGAGGCTTCTTTTTCAAAGGCGGCAAAGGCACGGTCAAATCGACGCAAGAAATGATGGCCCGCATCCCGAAAGATCGGGTCTTGCTTCATCCGGGCGTTGGTCAACGCAAGCGAAGATCGGTCGCGGATACCCCCGAGTGCGGCAATCGTGCGCCCGCGTGCGCCTTGGGCAAATTCGCGCCAGACTTCGGGGCGTGCACGATCAGGTATCAGATCGTCCATGTAAATCCCGTCTTGGCTAAGGAGTGTCAGGATATCTTGAGCCGCCTGAACCAGCTGGGATGCATTCCGATCCTTGAGCGCTTTGCGAAGGGCGGCAAAACCGTCTTCGTCTTCTGCCGTTTCGGGGAAGTTCAATGCGCGGATAAAATCGTCATGCGAAAGCGGTTGGCTCATGTCACCTGCTTGCGTTCCAAGCGCCAACGTCGGCTGATCCTCGGCGACAGGGGCCTTTGCAACTATCGCCGGGCGTGCAGAGCCATCGCGACGGGTTTGGAACATCGCCAGCGTGCTTTCCGTCTTGCGTGCGGCTGCTGCAATCTCATCGAGCTTGCGCGAGACTGAGGAGTCGCCATCAATTGATTGACCCTGTTGCTGAGCAATATAGGCATGACGGATCGCGTCAATTGCGGCTTGTAAACGTCTGCTTTCCTCGCGCATTACGCGGCTGGCACGCGCTGCCGTCGCTGCAACCCAGATCATACCCACGGGCAAGAAAACGACCAGCATGGTCATCAGGAATCGCAGCCCGCCATCGGCGGTATCGGCAGGTGTGGCGGGGGCTTGCATCAGAAAAAAGACCGCAGAGGCAAGCAGCCACACAGCACTTAGTGCAATCGCCACGATTTCGATACTTGAAATGGCGCTGTGTTCAGGGCGTGTGTAGACCCCAAACGGGGTAGACCGCGCCGGTTGGCGCGGTGCCTGATTTTGGGCGTGCGAAGTATCGGTCATGATAAAAATCCCGGCCTAGACGAAAAGGACCTTGAGAACCTCATAAGACTTTTCACCCCCTGGCGTGCGTACGGTAACACTATCGCCTTCTTCCTTGCCGATTAATGCTCGGGCGATAGGCGACTTGATGTTCAGCAGACCTTTTTCAATGTTGGCTTCGTACTCACCAACGATCTGATAGGTCTTTTCGTTGTCGGTATCTTCGTCCACCAAGGTCACTGTCGCCCCGAATTTGATAGTGCCGGACATCTTTGTCGGGTCGATCACTTCGGCCAAAGATATGGCACCTTCCAACTCTTTGACGCGGCCTTCGATAAAAGACTGTTTTTCCTTGGCGGAATGATATTCAGCGTTTTCCGAAAGGTCGCCGTGCTCACGCGCTTCAGCAATGGCCTGGATGATCGCCGGACGTTCCACTGACTTCAAATGCTTCAGTTCGGCTTCCAAAGCGGTATGACCTGCTCGGGTCATCGGAATTTTTTCCATGGTGAGTCCACGCAATGAGGGTCACAGCCTCGGACCCGAGTCCGAAGGTGTAACCGATTTGAATTGACCTTTACCTGACCTAAACTGGACGCCGATTGCAAGAGCGAAGTCGGCGGGTCTGCGGCAATCCGCGTTCAGGCATCGTATTGAACAAGCTCGTATTCGATGCCGTCGTGATCGCGAAAGTAAAACCTGCGGCCGGGTTCATAGTCAGCATGGTTTTTGGGCGTAAACCCTTGAGCTTTTACCAAAACTTCAGCAGCGTCCAGATCATCGACCACTACCCCGATGTGATTAAGCCCGCCGATCGTATCATAGCTGCTTGTCCCGGACGTCGCTCCTTCCGGAGGCGTATAAAGCGCGACATACTGCGTATCACTGCCGATATGTACGGTGTGACCACCGGCTATAGCCGCCCCTTGCCAGCGGACATGCCAGCCAAAAACTTTGGTCATCCAAGCCGCGGTGGCTTCAGGGTTAGATACGGTGAAGTTTGCGTGTTCTAGCTGTCCAGACATTCTGGGTCTCCTGTTTATCCGATGTTGACCCATAGGTTTGTAATTTCTAAACCTAACTTGAGGTCAAGAGAAATTTTTAGGTGGCACATGGCGCTGAATGAGGGGTTGTCGATCGGAGCATTGGCGCAGCGCACGGGGTTAGCTGTTTCGGCGATCCGGTATTACGAGACACAGGGTCTGATCAGGCCTTGGCGCAATACAGGGGGGCAACGTCGATTTAACCGCGCCGATTTGCGGCGGTTGAGCTTTGTGATGATTGCGCAGCAGTTTGGATACACCCTCCCCCAAATCAAACAAGAGCTGGACCGCCTGCCGGATGGGCGCACGCCGACCAAGGGCGATTGGACGAGGATCAGCAAATCCTTTCGCGCTACGTTGGACCAGCGCATCGCGATGTTGACGCGGCTGCGAGATGATCTTGACGGCTGCATCGGCTGCGGCTGCCTGAGCCTTAAGGCCTGCGCGCTGTACAACCCTCATGACAGGGCCGGCGAAAAAGGGCAGGGCCCACGGTTCCTTATGGGCGACCCGCACGGCTAAGCAATTTTACATGGCGAAACAATATTGCTGCATCCGCGACATTTAGGATGCAAACTGTCGCAACGGCCCTATTTTACGCCGTGTCGTGATTGCAAAGCCAACCGAGCTAGTTTAGCCAAATTTAAACCGTTTTCTGCCCGAAGAGGAGCCCCGAATGGCCGAAGTTGAACGCGAAACAATGGAATATGACGTCGTAATCGTTGGTGCGGGCCCTGCTGGGCTGGCCGCCGCGATCCGTCTAAAGCAATTGGATGCTGACTGTAATGTGGTCGTGCTGGAAAAAGGGTCAGAAGTCGGGGCGCATATTTTGTCCGGAGCGGTGCTAGACCCGATTGGTCTGGACGCATTGATGCCTGACTGGCAGGCCAAGGGTGCCCCGGTCAAGGTGAAGGTCAAGGAAGACAACTTCTACATGCTGGGCGAGGCGGGCAAGATACGCGTCCCGAACTTCCCGATGCCGCCCCTGATGAGCAACCACGGCAACTATATCGTTTCGATGGCCAACGTTTGCCGATGGATGGCAGAGCAGGCCGAAGAGCTGGGGGTGGAAATTTTCCCCGGGATGGCCTGTTCTGAACTGGTTTATGGCGAAAATGGTGAAATCAAGGGCGTTGTCGCGGGTGAGTTCGGTATCAGCCCGGATGGAACCAAAGGTGACAGCTATGAGCCGGGCATGGAATTACACGGCAAGTATGTTTTCCTTTCCGAGGGGGTACGCGGTAGCCTTTCCAAGCAGGTAATCGCGAAATATGAACTGGATGCGGGGAAGGAACCGCAGAAATACGGCCTCGGCATGAAGGAAATCTGGGAAATCGACCCGGCCAAGCACAAAGAGGGTACCGTGACCCACACCATGGGCTGGCCGTTGAATAACAACGCCGGTGGTGGATCGTTCATTTACCACATCGAAAACAATCAGGTCTATGTGGGGTTTGTCGTACATCTGGGATATAAAAATCCTCACGTATTCCCATATATGGAATTCCAGCGCTTCAAGCATCACCCGATGGTCGCTGAACTGCTAAAAGGCGGCAAACGTGTGGCTTATGGTGCGCGCGCAATAACCGAAGGTGGTCTGCAATCCATGCCCAAGATGGTCGCTCCCGGTGTGGCCTTGCTGGGCTGTTCGGTAGGCATGGTCAACGTGCCCCGGATCAAAGGCAACCATAACGCCATGCTGTCGGGCAAAGCAGCCGCAGAAGCCGCCTATGAGGCGATCACGTCTGGCCGCAGCGGCGACGAGCTGACCAGCTATGAAGCTGAGGTTCGGGATGGAGAAATCGGTAAAGATCTGGAAAAGGTTCGCAATGTCAAACCGCTATGGAGTAAGTACGGGCTTATGACGTCGCTCGTGGTGGGCGGTTTTGACATGTGGACAAACACTTTCGGCTTTTCGCTGATGGGTACGTTAGGGCATGGTAAATCTGACGCCGAAGCGACCGAAAAAGCCAGCCTGCATAAAAAGATCGACTATCCTAAGCCTGATGGAAAACTGAGCTTTGACCGCCTGACCAACGTGGCATTTTCGTTTACCAACCATGACGAAAACCAACCTGCCCACCTCAAGCTTAAGGATCCGTCGATACCTGTCAGGGTGAATTTGCCGGAATATGCTGGACCTTCTGCACGGTACTGCCCTGCCGGGGTCTATGAGTTTGTGGAGGAAGCGGGAAAGGACCCGCGCTTTGTGATCAACTTCCAGAACTGCGTGCATTGCAAGACCTGCGATATCAAGGATCCTGCGCAAAACATCGTCTGGACCACACCGCAAGGTGGGGACGGGCCGAATTACCCCAACATGTAAGAAATCTTACGAATATACAGTTGAAAAGGCGCGTCACGGCACGCCTTTTTTGCGACCTTTCGCCGATTGCGGATATAGAACCGGCGCAGTCAGATAGGTACCATTGCGCTTGGCATTGAAACTGATAGCCTTATGATCAAAGCAAAATGAGGCGAGCTACAATGATCCGTAAACACCGTTCCTTCGTAAGTGCTCTTGCTCTGAGCTTGAGCATGGCGCTCCCTGTAGCGGCAGATTCTGTCTCGGGGGCGTACTTGGCTGGGCGTTACGCATCAATGCGAAGCGATTTTGCGGAGGCAGCTCGGTATTATGGGGAAGCCCTGGCCCAAGAGCCAAAGAATATCGAATTTCTGGAGAGCACGGTTCTGGCTTATCTCTCCTTGGGCGAGATTGACAAAGCTTTGCCATTGGCGCGCGTCATAACCGGCGGAGATCAAGCCAGTCAGGTGGCTTATCTGGTAACAACGGCGGGGATGGCGCAAGCCGAGGATTACCAAGGTCTGTTGGATCAGAACGCCGATACCGGGGGCATCGGCCCATGGGTAGACGGATTGATCAAGGCTTGGGCGTATGTTGGCATCGGGGACATGACCGCTGCGATCGGAAAATTCGATGAACTTAGCACCGAAGCGGGGATGCAGGGGTTTGTCTTGTATCACAAAGCGCTGGCGCTCGCTTCGGTCGGTGATTTCGAGGGGGCCGAAGCCATATTTGGGTCGAATATGGCTGGGTCGGCCGGGCAAACCCGTCGGGGTGTCATTGCCAGGGCTGAAATACTGGGCCAGCTTGGTCGCAAGGATCAGGCCCTGTCATTGCTGGCTGCCAGTTTTGGCGACAGCATGGACCCCGAACTTGAGACCTTGATGAACGCATTGAACGGAGATGCGCCGGTAAGTTTTGGTCAGGTTCCCGATGCAAAGGCTGGTATAGCTGAAGTGTTCTTTACCTTTGCCGCGGTACTGCGCAATGAATCGGCAGGCGATCACTATGTCTTGCTGTATTCGCGAATTGCCCGGTATTTGCGGCCCGATCACATTGACGATTTGCTTTTGACAGCCGATTTATTGGAAAATATCGGTCAGTATGATTTGGCTATGCAGGAATTGCAGGCTGTGCCCGCCGACAACCCGGCTTACCACGCGGCAGAACTGGGGCGCGCCGCCATTTTGCGGCGTTCGGATAAACCTGAACAGGCGATTGAGGTCCTTAAGCAGTTAACGCGAAGCTACGGCGAATTGCCTTCGGTTCATTCTGCCTTAGGCGATGCACTGCGGGCACAAAATGATTTCATTGGCGCAATCAAGGCTTATGATCGTGCGCTGGAGCTCACTCCGCAAACCAACCCTCAGCGATGGGTATTGCTTTACGCACGCGGTATCGCCGAAGAACGAAGCGGTGACGGTAAAGCCGCCGAAAGCGATTTCAGAGCAGCGCTAGAAATTAACCCGGATCAGCCTCAGGTTTTGAATTTCCTGGGGTATTCGCTGGTCGAACAAGGGCGCAATCTGGACGAGGCATTGAATATGATCGAGCGCGCAGTCGCAGCAAGCCCCAACTCCGGCTATATCGTGGATTCGCTTGGATGGGTCTTGTACCGGTTGGGCCGCTACGACGAAGCCGTAGAGCAAATGGAACGTGCGGCTGAACTGGTGGCTGTCGATGCCGTGGTCAACGACCATTTGGGCGATGTGTACTGGGCCGTTGGCCGCAAACGCGAGGCTGAATTCCAGTGGCGTCGGGCGCTGTCCTTTGTCGACCCCCAAGATACCGACAGCGAGGCCGACCCAAAACGCATTCGACGTAAACTAGAAGTTGGTTTGGATGCCGTGTTGGCGGACGAGGGTGCGTCACCGCTGATAAAAGTATCCGTCAGTAAATGAAATCGAACGGTGCAGCTTTAGGCTTGGCTGCGTCGCGGCCAGCTTGGGCTAAGGTCAACCTGACGCTCCATGTGACCGGGCAGCGTGCTGACGGCTATCATCTTTTGGATAGTCTCGTTGTACGGGCCGAAGTCGGCGACATGCTGAATGTAGCGCCCTCGGAAAAGCTGGAGCTTTATATAGATGGTCCATTTGCGAATGGTGCGCCGCTTGATGATCGAAATCTGGTCATTCGTGCCGCGCGCCTGCTGGACGAAGGCAAAGGCCGAGGCGCGCGCCTGCATTTGACCAAGGGATTACCTGCTGCTGCCGGAATAGGGGGCGGTTCTGCCGATGCCGCCGCCGCGCTGCAAACACTGTCGGTCCACTGGGGTGTACCAATTCCAAAGGATGTCTCCCGATTGGGTGCGGACGTTCCCGTCTGCTTGCACAGCTTACCTCAAAGGATGCGTGGTGTAGGAGAGGATCTATCACCAGCAGGTCCGCTGCCGCAGTGCTGGCTGGTGTTGGTCAACCCAAATGTATCGGTGTCTACGCCCGAGATTTTCGCAGGGATGGACAGCCGGGCTAACCCGCCGATGCCGCAGGTGTTGCCGGTATTTGAAACCGCCGCTGCTTTCGCCGCATGGCTTGGGACGCAACGCAATGACCTTGAACCGGTCGCAGTACAAGCAGTGCCCGAAATCGCAGGGTGCTTGCACACATTGCAGGACGCGCTGCTTGCACGGATGTCGGGTTCAGGGGCGACATGCTTTGGCTTATACGAAAACGACACTTCGGCCCGTCACGCAGCCGCACGGATCGAAAAAAACCACCCCGAGTGGTGGGTCGTCGCAGCACCTGTGATCAGTTGATCCGGGAGACCACATAATCGGCCAGATCAGATAGCATCTCGCGCAGCTCATGGTCAGGCAGTTTGCCAAGCGCACCCTTTGCCAGTTCGGCCCACTCTAGCGCCTGTGCCTTGGTGTCACGCAGTGCCCCGTGTTCGTGCAGCAGGCTCAACGCGTGTTCTAGATCACCATCATGTTGATGACCTTTCTCGATTGTGCGGATCCAGAAATTTCGTTCGTCAGCGTCAGCCTTGGCCACCGCTTTTATCAACGGCAACGTCAGCTTGCGTTCACGAAAATCATCGCCGATGTTCTTTCCGGTATTTTGGCTATCGCCCTGGTAATCCAATAAATCGTCGACAATTTGGAACGCGACCCCAAGAGCGTCGCCATATTCGTACAAGGCGCGTTCTTGTTCAGGAGTGGCCCCGGCGATGACGCCCCCTACTTCGGTTGCTGCTGAAAATAGCGCCGCTGTTTTGCCACGGACAACCTTTAGATAGACGTCTTCGTCGGTAGCGAGGTTTTGGGCCGCGGTAAGCTGCAACACTTCGCCCTCGGCGATCGTGGCAGAAGCGTTGGCTAGAATTGCCAACACCCTCATGTTGTTGGTTTCTGTCATCAACTGAAAGCTACGAGCAAATAGGTAATCGCCTACCAACACTGAAGACTTGTTATCCCACAACAGATTTGCCGTTGGGCGGCCTCGGCGCTGCGCGCTTTCATCAACAACGTCATCATGCAAAAGCGTGGCGGTGTGGATAAATTCTACGGTGGCAGCAAGATGAATGTGGTACTGGCCCTGATACCCGCAAAGATGGGCTGTCGCCAAAGTAAGCATGGGGCGCAGACGCTTGCCGCCCGCCTCGATGAGATGGGCCGTGACTTCGGGGATTCGGGGCGCATGTTCCGACGCCATGCGACGTCGGATTAGTTCATTTACGGCCGTCAAATCATCGTTAAGATAAGTGGCCATGCGGTCATGCGGTTTTCCTGTTTTTTCGTTCGTCATCAACATGACCCTAATTAGAAGGCTCGACAATCCAATCAGATTGCCCTTACATCTCTGTTATGAAGGAACTTTTACGTACGACCGACCCAACGATCATCGCCTTTGCCAGCGCCCTTCTTCAGGGCGAGGATATAGACTGCTTTGCACTGGACGTAAACATGAGCGTGCTTGAAGGTGGCATTGGTATTTTTCCTCGTCGATTGATGGTTCACGACGATGATCACGGTGCTGCGATGAAAGTTCTAAGTGATAATGATATCCCCAGCGGTCTGCCCGGATAATTGCGTGAACCACTTTGCCCAGGGCGATTTGACCCACGACGCGTTCTTGGGCGGCAAGCTGCACCTATGGCAACCGCGTAAAGGATATCGCGCGGGTGTTGACCCGGTTCTGTTGGCAGCAACAGTGCCCGCATTGCCGGGCCAGCGGGTGCTCGAGCTTGGGTGCGGGGTCGGTGCTGCATCGCTTTGCCTTGGTGCGCGGATTGGGGGCTTGCAACTAACAGGGGTGGAGGTTCAGCCAGCTTACGCGGAACTTGCCCGCCGCAATAGCGCGGATTTTGAAGTTGTCGTCGCAGATTTGGCCGATATGCCTCTCACGTTACGCGAGCGGCAGTTCGACCACGTGTTAGCCAATCCGCCCTATTTCGACCGAGAAGCATCGGTAGCTGCGAAAAACCTAGGCCGCGAAACTGCGTTGGGCGAACAGACCTCGCTTGAGACGTGGGTGAAAACGGCATCGCGGCGTCTTGCGCCCAAGGGGCAGGCGCATTTCATACATCGCGCCGAACGATTGCCCGACCTGATCCGTGCCCTGCCTAAGGATATGGGAAGTATCGAAGTGTTGCCCATCGCGCCTCGGGTCGGCCGCCTCGCTGAACTTATCATCTTGCGTGCCCGCAAAAGCGGGCGCGGGGCGTTTCGGTTGAATCCCCCGCTGGTGATGCATCAAGGGCCGGTTCATATATCTGACGGGGATAGTTTCGTGCCGGAAGTAAGCGCAGTCTTGCGTGACGGGGCGGCACTGGCGTTTTAAGCATTATCTGGCCGATTGCTCAATTTGTCGAAATATTTGCTGCGGTGCCGCGTGACAGGCAAAATATTTCGTGGTTCACTGATCCTACGCAACACATAAGAAGGAGAGATATATGGCTTTTGACGCACATCTGGATGCTCTGAAACGTAAGCATTCGGCAATGAGCGACGCTGTTGAAAAAGCGCAGCGATCACCTGGAATTGACGACCTCAAAGTTGCGAATATGAAAAAAGAAAAACTTCGCCTTAAAGAAGAAATTACCCGACTTTCAACCTAGAAATTTTCATTTTTATTAAGGTAACTGGCGCGCGCTGCACAAAGAGCGCCGCCAGTGATTAAGGCTGCCGCCCAGAATAATACTGGGGTTGCAGGTGTTACCCCCGAAATCACCAGAATAAGCGTCGATAGTAAGGGGGCCAGATAAGAACTGGTACCAAGAAGCTGGATGTCACCACGCTTTACGCCGATATCCCAAATATAAAATGCAAGCCCGACGGGGCCAAGGCCCAAACCCACGATGCTTGCCCACCCGAAACTTGTCGACGGAAATACGGTTTCTTCAAAGGCTAAATGCAACGGAAGCGAAAGCACGGCTGTCCCCAAACAGAAGATGACAACGCTTACGGTTGGGGCGAAACCCACCCGTCGTGAAAATATTGAATAGCTTGACCAGGTAAGAGCGCCCGCTAGTGCTAGCGCGTAGCCTGGTAGATACGCCGTTTGGATACTGGCCGTGCCATTCCCAATGATTAAAGCCGCCCCAGAAAACCCTAGGAATGCGCCTACTAGATGACCCTTGCGCAAACGTTCTTGAGGCAAAAAACCAGAAAAAACAACAATAAGAAGCGGCCATAGGTATGCTATCAGTCCGGCTTCGGCCGCGGGTGCGAGGCGCAGGGCCGAGAAATAGAGCGCATGATATCCGAACAATCCCAGCGTCCCAAAGGCATACACCGAAAATGGTACGTGACGCAGCGCGCTTAGCTTACCGGTCGCCGCGCACCAGACCAATCCTAACAACCCGCCAATGGCAAAGCTTATCGAGGTAAGCAAAAAGGGCGGGGTAGGTGCAGTTTGAACCGTTAAAAACGCCAGTAAGGACCACAAGACAACTGCGCCGAAACCGATCAAAGTCGCTTGCGTTTGTGTCATGGATTCGCCTTTTAGAAATAGGATTCTAACCTATGACCGATGAAATTCCGACTGTTTTGATGCCCAATCTTCGGCATATGAACAAGCGTGTATTAACCGGTCTTGGTTAAAGCCATGGCTGCATGAAATACCTTTGCGAATTCATGCAGCGACCATGATCGGACAGAAACTAACGCAATGATCACAAACATAGATTGATACGACCAAGGCCAATGCTAACAAGCGTTGGCCTTGGTTGGAATAAACCGCGGGGGTTTATACTAAATGCTGTGCACCATTTGCAGTGATGGTCGAGCCATTGATAAACCCGGCATCATCATTCACGAGGAAGACCACGGCACGCGCGATCTCTTCGGGCTCACCAAGGCGGCCCGTCGGAATCTGCGAGATGATAGAATCGCGTACCTTTTCAGGAACGGCCATTACCATATCCGTAGCGATGTAGCCGGGGCAAATTGCATTGGCAGTAATGTTGGAACGCGCGCCTTCTTGTGCCAAAGATTTAACTATTCCCAGGTCACCAGCCTTGGTTGCGGCATAGTTAACCTGAGCAAATTGCCCCTTTTGCCCGTTAATTGAACTGATGACGACAATGCGACCAAATTTTCGTTCGCGCATTCCCGGCCAGACAGGGTGGATCGTGTTGAAAACCCCGGTAAGGTTCGTACCAATAACTTCATTCCACTGATCGGGAGTCATTTTGTGAAAAGGTGCGTCCCTGGTGATGCCTGCATTGGCGACAACGACGTCGATGGGCCCAAGTTCGGCTTCTACTTTTTCAATCCCCGATTTGGATGCTTCGTAATCTGCAACATTCCATTTGTATGTCTTGATACCTGTGCTTTCGGTGAACTGCGTAGCGGCATCATCATTGCCTGCGTAGGTGGCAGCCACGGTGTATCCAGATTCTTTTAATGCTGTTGAGATGGCGGCACCGATACCCCGGCTTCCCCCTGTCACAAGTGCGACACGCGACATATCTTCCTCCCTTTCGGCAACGTTATTTCGTTACCAGTAATCATTTCGCAATTTTATTACGTACACAATCAGTAAGCATGGCGCGGTATGGTTGCAACAGTTAGGTAGACCGCTGGATAATATTTTTTTAATTGGCGGGGTTCATGGTGATGTCCCCGCCAATTTGAAGTGCTTCAGGGGCGCTCAAGACACATGGCGACACCCATGCCGCCGCCAATGCAAAGCGTTGCCAAACCCTTTTTGGCCCCGCGGCGCTGCATTTCAAAAAGAAGGGTGTTGAGAATGCGCGCACCCGAAGCCCCGATGGGGTGGCCAATGGCGATGGCTCCACCGTTGACGTTTACAATGGCAGGATCCCATCCCATTTCCTTGTTTACGGCACATGCTTGGGCCGCAAACGCTTCGTTCGCTTCTACAAGATCAAGATCTTCGGGCTTCCAGCCAGCTTTTTCAAGCGCCTTGCGCGACGCATATATCGGACCCGCACCCATGATCGTCGGGTCCAAACCCACTGTCGCGTAAGATGCAATACGTGCAAGTGGTGTAATGCCCCGCTTTTCAGCGTTCTGGGCCGACATCAGAAGGGCACCGGCCGCACCGTCGTTTAACCCCGAGGCATTGGCGGCGGTAACCGACCCGTCTTTGGTGAAAGCAGGCCGAAGTTTCTGCATCGCTTCCATTGTTGCGCCGTGACGGATATATTCGTCTTGATCGACAAGCGTCTCGCCCTTGCGTGTCTTGACCGTAAATCCCACGATTTCATCGGCGAACTTCCCCGCCTTCTGAGCGGCTTCTGCCTTGTTCTGCGAAGCGACAGCGAATTCGTCTTGGGTGTCCCGGCTCACTTGCCATTTTTCCGCAACATTTTCGGCCGTCTGCCCCATGTGGTATCCGTGGAATGCATCCCACAATCCGTCTTTGATCATGGTGTCGATGAATTGCAGATCACCCATTTTCTGCCCGCCACGCAAGTTCTGGGCGTGAGGGCTCATTGACATGTTTTCCTGACCGCCAGCGGCTACGATGTCTGCATCGCCAAGCTGGATATGTTGAGCAGCAAGAGCGACTGCACGCAGACCAGAACCGCACACTTGGTTGATGGACCATGCTGCAGATTCGATCGGAAGGCCCGCATTTACATGCGCCTGTCGAGCAGGGTTTTGCCCTTGGGCAGCTGTCAACACCTGCCCCAAGATGGTTTCGCTGACCTCAGAGGGATCAATGCCTGCGCGTGCTACAATTTCCTTCAAAACGGCGGCACCAAGATCATGTGCGGGCGTATTGGCGAAAGAACCGTTAAAGCTTCCGACTGGCGTGCGCGCGGCGGATGCGATGACAACATTAGTCATTAAATTTCCCCTAGGTTACTGGCAAAGGGCATTCTCCATTCGCGAAAAAGATCGCGATCCCCAGCCTTCTGGATAAAGGCATATCGTATCGCAACTCAGGCGGCAATAATGAGGTAGAAGGCTAATTACTTTTACGATATCCCGCCTCGTCGGCCCATTCCGGGCAGGTGGTGGGAGCCGCATAATAGTAGCCTTGCTGGCAATCTACGCCTAAAGCTGACAAGGTTTCGGCGTCTTCTCGGTTTTCAACCTGTTCGGCCACAGTAATCATGTTGAAATTATGGGCGATCGCCAGCATTGTTGAGATAATCGCACGGTTGTCGCCGTTGTTTACAAGATCGCGCACGAATTGACCGTCAATCTTAAGAATATCAAAGTACATATCTTTGAAATAACGAATGGCTGTATAGCCTGCTCCAAAGTTATCTAATGCGAAACAGATTTTTTTGCTTTGCAACTGTTCCATGAAGCTCGCGACAAGCTCGGGCATTTGCATGGCGGATTGTTCGCTGATCTCTAATATCAGGCGTTCGCCGATGGTAACGTCGCGATCAAGCCAATGGGTCAGCATCGTTGTCCAGGGTTTGTATCCGATAGAGCGCGCCGACATATTTATGGATAGTCGCAAATCTGCATGTTCTCTGAGCGCAATCAAGCCTGCACGCAGGGCCAAAACATCAATCTCGCGCCCCAATTGAGTATCTTGAATGACAGTCATGAATTCACGCGCTGGAATGACCCGCCCGGTCGGATCTAGAACGCGTATAAGCCCCTCGTGAAATGCGATCTTGTCAGTTGAATTGCCATAAAGAACGGGTTGATAGGCCAGTAGAGTCTGTCTGTGTTTTACAGCCTCTTTCACCATTCCTAGCGTGGAACGGTCACGCTGAGACACTGCGTAATCCAATGGATTATCGTGCCCCTCGGGCAGATCTGCGAAACGGTGCATCGATGGTTCTATCAAAGGGTGCTCACTCTTCATAAGGTGTCACAATTTGATGGCACAGGTTTTGACAACAAAGACTTAAACATTCAATTTGACGCGTCTGACATCAAGTGGTGCAAGCATCGCCGTATCCCGCGGAAGGAAATGTAATGAAACGTTGCGATTGGGCAGGCCCGGAGCAAATCTACCTAGATTACCATGATACTGATTGGGGTGTCCCAGAGTACGACAGCCGAGCTCTGTGGGAAAAGTTGATATTGGACGGCTTTCAAGCTGGACTCAGCTGGATCACTATTCTCAAAAAAAGAGAAAATTTTCGTGAAGCTTTTGCAGGCTTTGACCCTGACGTTATCGCGACTTGGGGCGAAGCAGATGTTGAAAGGTTATTGAAAAACCCCGGTATTATTCGGCATCGCGGTAAAATCGAAGCGACGATCACCAACGCGCGTGTCTGGCAAGCCATCGAAATGCGAGAAGGTTTCGACACCTATCTTTGGAATTTCGTAGGGGGCGTGCCTTTGCAAAACAAATACGTGACACATGGGGACGTGCCGACATGGACTAATACTTCCAAGCAGATTTCCAATGATCTTAAGAAGCAAGGGTTCAAGTTTTGCGGCCCCACAATAGTTTATGCCTTCATGGAGGCGGTGGGCATGGTTAACGATCATCTTGTATCATGCCACAGGCATGATGCGGTGGCACAGATGAAACAGCGCCGGTGATGGCTAAACAGGTCAGCCGACAGCGATAGTGCAGGGCGTTGTGACCGGAAGCAGCGGTTCTGCCCCCGAATTACATCATGGCGCGCGGTGCGCAGCCGAGTTCTTGCGCTGCGGTGTCGACGGCGATCATCGTATCACTGCCGGTCCAAAGATCTTTGGTGACGCAATACCCAACTTCGACGACCGCCTGAATTGTAAGGTCCGAACTTGCAAGCTCGACCGATGCCACAGCTCTCGCCACCGCTTTATCTAGGCTCGAATTGGCTTGCATCTCCGCGTCCAGAAGCGCTGCTGCGAATATCCCATTTGCACGATAGGTCAGCATTAAATCCATTGGCTTCAACGCCTCAGAGAGGGCAACTGCCAATTTGACCGTATACTGACTGCGTTGAGGTTCGGAGAAAGAGGCCATCAATTGAGCGAAATTCTGCACTGCGATCACCGCGACTGTTGTGTCCCCGCCGAATTCCGATTGCATCCGCATAATATAGTTCTCAAAGGCGTCTTCGGTAACGAGACCGCTTTTTGAAAGGTCAGCAGGTGTCATGGGGCGTTCCAGAGCGATCTTCTGCAAGACCTCGTATTTCTCCTGACTGGGGCTTTCGTGCGGCCGTTTGATGTGACGGATGAACTCCGCATTGCGCAGTTCTGCCCCATGAATTCGGGTTTCCAGTTCAAAAAATTCAAAGGGTTTGACGATGTAAT
>DRFG01000072.1 GCA_011050655.1 Roseobacter sp. | reverse complement strand
CGGCCTTTTTAAGGTCCACTGACACCAGTTGGCTGACGCCTTGTTCTGCCATCGTCACCCCGAACAATCTGTCCATTCGTGCCATCGTCACAGCATGATGCGTAATGATCAAAAACCGTGTGTTGGTCTGGCGACACATCTCGTCTAACAGATCGCAAAACCGCGTAACGTTCGCATCATCCAAAGGCGCATCCACTTCATCCAGCACGCAGATCGGTGCGGGGTTTGCCAAGAACACCGCAAAAATCAGCGCCATCGCGGTCAAAGTCTGCTCCCCTCCGGACAATAAGCTAAGCGTGCTCAGCTTCTTACCAGGAGGCTGGCACATGATCTCGAGCCCTGCCTCCAGCGGATCGTCAGATTCCACCATGACAAGATTGGCCTCTCCGCCATTGAAAAGGTGACGAAACAGCATTGAGAAGTTGCTGTTTACTTGCTCGAAGGCCGTCAAAAGCCGTTCTCGTCCTTCTCGGTTGAGGCTGGCTATCCCACTTCTGAGCGTCCTGATCGCTTCGGTCAAATCTGTCTTTTCAGAGGTCAGATTATCGTATTCTTCCTGCACGCTTTTTGCATCTTCTTCGGCACGTAGGTTCACAGCCCCTAATGCCTCCCGCTGGCGTTTGCACCGGCTTACGTCCATTTCCAGTTCCTCGGTTCCGGGTATCTGATCAGGGGAAAGATCCAGTTTGCTCAGCAACTGGTTGGGGGTAAGCTTCTGCTCTTCGGAAATCCTATCGGCCGCGTGCGCAACGGTCTCTTTGGCCGCTTCGGTACGCGCTTCAGACCGGGCGCGCGCTTCCCGAGCTTCCGATGCCAGCCTTTCAGCCTCTCGTTCAGCTAACGTCGCCTCACGCAACGTGGTCTCAGCGACCGACAATCGGTCAGCGGCCTCGGTCTTGCGGTTTTCGGCTGTAGCGATCGCTTCTGTTAAATCTTCACGCTTGGTAGCGATGTCAGTAGGAACACAAGCGGCGGTTTCCAATTCATCCTGAGAAGCAGCCTTACGCTCAATCAGCTCAGCGCTACGCTTGTCGGCAGTCTCGAGCCTATGTCTCCAGCCGCTCAGCTCCTTGGTCACCTCCTGCGAACGCCTAAGGCGTGCATCGCCCTCACGACGGAGCTCATCATGGGCAGACCGGCGTGACATCATCGCGATGCGCGCGCCCTCTACGGTCATCCGCAGAGCGTCCACTCCCTCTCGAGCTTTACTGACATCGCCTAGCCCGGCCAACACACGCTCGGCCTCGACGACCGACTTCCGCGCCTCCATCGCCTCTTCATCGTGACGTGTGACAGCAAGTCCCAGACTTTCCAGACGACCGTCGGCAAGATTTCGGTCCGCTTCGGCACGGCTCAAGGCTCGGCCTGCGTCGGCAACAGCACGATCGGCTTCACGGCGTGCCTCGCGTGCCCGCTTGTCCGCTTCGGTCTGCGCGGTTAATGTCTCTTGCAGCCTCTCATGCGCGTCGCGTGCGCCATCTGCACGTTGGGTTGCTTGTTCCAATGCCTGTTTCAGCACCTCAAGCCGGTTGATTTGCTGCAACCTTAGCGCCGCGGCCGACGGCGCATCTTCAGCCCACGCCCGATATCCGTCCCACCGCCACAAATCACCCTCGGGCGAAACCAAGCGCTGGCCTGGTTGTAACGCCGCCTGTAACCTAGGGCCGTCATCCGCTTCAACCAACCCGATCTGGTTCATTCTGCGAACCAACACATCGGGCACCGAAACATGAGAGGTCAATGCCGTTACGCCTGCTGGCAGAGACTGCACAGATTGGTATTCCGGTAAGACCGCCCAACCAGAGGGTCCGTCTATATCGACCTCTGGTGCGCGTAGATCATCGGCCAGCGCAGCGCCTAAAGCTTTTTCGAATCCGTGTTCGACCTGTAACCTGTCAAGAATTTGACCGCCCTCAGCAGTGTCGCGCTCAACCAACTTTGCCAACGCTCCGGCTTCGGCACGTAAGGCATTCATTTCGCCTTCGGCTTCAGATCGTTCAATTCGGGCATCAGCTTCCCGGTGCTGCGTCGCCGCGCGGGTTTCTTCCACTTCAGCCAGCATTTCCTCGGCATTTGTCGCCTGCTCAACCGCTGCGACTTCCGCCGCTTCCGCCACGTTGAAATCTACGACCGCCTTGGCCAAAGCCGCTTGGCTTTCCTTAACGGCATGCCGAGCCTTGATTGCTTCGGCTTCTGATTTACCTAAAGTTTTGCGCTGATCCGCGAGAAGACGTTCAGCCGACCCATGACGCGCAGCCAGCCGGGCTACATCTTCCGTCAACGCTGTAAGCTCTTCCTCGTGGTCCTGAAGCGCCGACGCCGCTTCGCGTGCCGCATCTGCAGCAGCTTCGAGCGTATCCGCATGTCCGGCACCCGCTTTCTCAAGCTCGCGGGCTTCCCATTCCAACCGCTCTATAGTCTCCACGGCATCGTGGTTTAGACCGGCTTCTCTGTCGATATCATGTCCAAGCTGCGCGATGCGTTTTTCTAGTGCTGCAATCGCCGCCCTGGCACGGGTGTCCTGTTCGGCCAGACTGTCGCGTTCGGTAAGCAGCCTTTGCAAGACCGCCGACGCGATCGCTTCCTCCTCACGCAAGGGGGGCAGTGCATTTTCCGCGACCTCACGTTCTTTTGCCGTTAGCCCCACGGCACCCTCTGCACGCGCCGCCTGTGTTACACGTTCACGCAGATCGCCCGCAGCCGTAGCCCGTGCATCATCCGCCTCACGCCAGCGTCGATAAAGTAGCATGCCTTCGGCTTTTCGTAAATCGTCGCCGATTTCACGATACCTGGCAGCCTGACGTGCCTGTCGGCTTAGCTGGGCGAGCTGCGCGGCCAGTTGTTCGACCACATCATCCACCCGGGTCAAGTTGGCCTCGGCACCGTTCAACTTTAATTCAGCTTCGTGCCGTCTTGCATATAGCCCCGAAATGCCGGCGGCCTCTTCTAGGATACGGCGTCTGTTTTTCGGTTTTGCGTTGATAAGTTCTGCAATCTGACCTTGGCGTACCAGCGCTGGCGAATGAGACCCTGTAGATGCATCTGCAAATAACATCTGTACGTCACGTGCCCGCACGTCTTTGCCAGCCGCTTTATAAGCGCTACCGACATCGCGGGTGATCCGGCGGATGATCTCTATCTGGTCGGCGTTGTTAAAGCCTGCCGGGGCCAGTCGCTCTGTGTTGTCGATGTGAAGAGCAACCTCGGCAAAGTTTCGCGCCGGTCGCGTCGATGCACCAGCAAAGATGACATCCTCCATGCCACCGCCGCGCATCGCAGTGGGCCGGTTTTCACCCATCACCCAACGCAGCGCTTCCAGTAGGTTTGACTTACCACACCCATTCGGCCCGACAACGCCGGTCAAGCCGTCGGCAATGACCAGATCCGTAGGATCTACAAAGCTCTTAAAACCTGTTAGTCGAAGCTTGGAAAAGCGCAACCTGTGCCCTGCCCGTGTGATTCCAGTAGTGGGACAGGGTGGCGGGGTTCACCAACCCGTGTCAACCTACCCCCACAACAAGAAGCATATCGCGCTCTTCTTATCCACAAGAGATTGTCCCAACACCGCCGCCCCTGCCCAATGCCTCTTTCCGGTTTACGCCCTAATTCCTATGGCCAGAACCCGACCACCCCTCTTTCCAACGGGCTACCGTTGATTAGCTTGATCGCAGTCTAATCGTATGATTGCCAATGCCTGATCGCCTAAAATTTCTTTGACTCTGCAACCGCTCACGGTCGTTGCGGCTATACCAGCGCGGTTTTTAATAATGCCGAAACGCGGCGCATACTCGGGATTGATGCGGATGACCTCAGCGGTTTCCCTCTTGACACGTACGTCGAATACGGACGCTTCAACCGTGATACGAACAGGATCAATACCTCGAAAATGCGGACTAGGCGTGTTGCAACCGCCAATGATCACCGAGACAATTATCATGACAGACGCGGTCTTCATAGCGAAAGACTAGGTTTGTGCCCCTAACAACGCGTTAACAAGACTTCAGTCAGCGGATAACGCATTGCCGCTTGTGGATGTTGGTCATATAATTTGACCAATTCAAGGATAGTAGCATGCCCTTTCGCCCCATATCTTCAGAAAAGCTATCGCATGCGGTCGTTCGTCAAGTCGAAGAGCTGATCCTGCGTGGCATTTTGCGTCCGGGGGAAAGGCTTCCCGCGGAACGTGAGCTTGCCGAACGGCTCGCTGTTTCAAGACCCTCTCTGAGGGATGCGATTGCTCGCCTCCAAGCCAGCGGATTGCTATCGTCAAAGCCGGGCGCGGGGGTATATGTTGCGGATGTGTTGGGCGGGGCATTTTCGCCTGCCTTGATCGAACTGTTCGGGCGCCATGATGAAGCGGTGTTTGATTACCTATCGTTTCGGCGTGATATGGAAGGGCTTGCCGCAGAGCGGGCAGCCCGACTGGGGTCCGATACCGATCTTCTCGTTATAAAAACGGTATTTTCTAAAATGGAAGCTGTGCATCAAAAGCGCAATCCAGATGAAGAAGCGCAACTGGATGCCCAGTTTCACATGGCCATCGTCGAAGCCAGCCACAACGTCGTCATGTTGCACATGATGCGGTCAATGTACGATCTGTTGCGCGGCGGGGTATTTTATAACCGTCAGGTGATGTTCAAGCAACGTACAACAAGATCCGCCCTGTTGGATCAGCACCGGAGCATCAACGACGCCCTTCAATCACGGAATCCAGAAGCCGCCCGTACCGCAGTCGAAGCCCACCTAACTTACGTCGAAAACGCACTTAGGGATCATCAAAGAGCCGAACGAAACGAGGAAGTAGCACGACAGAGGCTCCAGCACGAAACGTAGAGTAAAAATCTCTTCTATCTGTCCTGCCACAATCCACCGACGCATAAAAAAGGCCCCGGAGCGATCCGAGACCTTTATCAAAAATTACTTCAGGATGCTCAGTGCAGCTTGGCATCCACGTCTGCGATCGCACTATCGATCAACGCATTACCTTCAGCAGCAGTCATCTTCTTGGCGATAACGTCCTTTGCAGCGGCAATCGCAATTACGATCGCCTGATCGCGAACTTCTTTCACTGCGGCAGCTTGAGCAGAGCCAATCTGTTCTTCGGCCGCAGCAAGACGGCGAGTGATGGATTTCTCCAGATCGACCCGTGCCTGATCCGCAGCTTCGTTTGCTTCAGCTTTCGCGGCAGTGACGATCCGGTCTGCCTGTTCCTTAACTTCTTGCTGCTTGCGCTCGTAGCTGGCCAGCAGCGTCTGAGCTTCTTCACGCAGCATATGAGCTTCATCAAGCTCGGATTTGATCCCATCCGCACGCTTATCCAGAAGACCCCCCAGAAGCGTTGGGACCTTGTAGTAAAACAAAACCCCTACGAACAAGATGAATGCCATCAAAACGATGAAATCGGTGTTTGCCAGCGAAAAGAATGCCCCGCTGGCGGCAAAAGCTGGCGATGCGACCAGACCGGCGATTAGTGCTGAGAAAGTCAAACGCATGGCTTATCCTTTCATCCGGGCATCAACTGCCGCGGAAATAGTTTTCGCATCAGCCGAACTGCCCAAAGCGGCAACAATCGCTTCGGCTGTATCCTTGGCCACCACTTCGACATTTTCCATAGCGGACGCCCGAATTTCGTTGATGGCTTTTTCAGATTCTGCTGTCTTAGCCGATATTTCTACATCTGCATCGGCAATCGCCTTGGCTAGATCCGCTTGGATATCAGCTTTCGCGGCCGCGATGATACGCTGCGCTTCTGCGCGCGCCTCTATCAATGCCTTGTCGTATGCGGCTTCTGCCTCTGTTGCCTTGACCTTAAGATCTTCGGCAGCAGCGATGTCATTGGTGATCGTGCCTTGGCGTTCAGCCAAAACAGCGCCAATACGCGGCAGGGCAACGCGCGACAGGATAAAATAGATCGCGACCAACGCGACAACCAACCAGAATATCTGATTGCCAAAGGTCGTGAAATCCAGTTGAGGCATGCCAGGTGCGGCATCAGCCGGCGCGTGGGATTGCACCCCCATCACGTCAGCAAGGCCGTCGCTATTTGTAGTCTCGGTTGCCATGCTGGCCTCCTGTCAAAACGGTCAAATCCCATGGGCAGCGGGCCAAAGCCCGCTGCCCGAAGCGTAAGGAAGTGTCAGTCTGACGCTTAAACGGCGAACATCAACAGCAGAGCAACGAGGAACGAGAAGATCCCCAGAGCTTCTGCAAAGGCGATGCCGATGAACAGTGTTGCAGTCTGACCGGCAGCTGCCGAAGGGTTGCGCAGTGCGCCGGCAAGAAAGTTGCCCGCTACGTTGCCCACACCAACTGCCGCGCCGCCCATGCCCATGCATGCCAGACCCGCGCCAATGTATGCGCCCATTTGTACGATATCGCCTTCCATGAGAATTCTCCTTACGATGGAATTGAGGTGATGAAGTGAGGCAGGTCAGAATGACCCGCGCCCGTTGTTAGTGATGCGGGTGAAGCGCGTCTTTCAGATAGACACACGTCAGAATGGTGAACACGTAGGCTTGGATAAAGGACACGAGAACCTCGAGCCCGTACATCGCTGTAATGGCGACAACAGACAGAGGTGCAATCGCGGCGATAGCTGCAAAGCCCGCGAAAACCTTGATCACGGCGTGACCGGCCATCATGTTACCAGCCAAACGAATAGAGTGGCTTACCGGGCGTACGAAGTATGAAATTACTTCGATCAATGCCAGGATAGGACGCAGCGCTAGAGGGGCGCTGGACACCCAGAACAGCTCAAGGAATGATGCGCCGTTCTTAACGAAACCCAGGATCGTCACGCCAAAAAATACCGCAAACGCCATAACCGCCGTCACTGCGATGTGCGAGGTGGGTGTGAACGCCATAGGCAACAGACCTAGGAAGTTCGAGAACACGATAAACATGAACAGGGTCATGATGTACGGAAAGTACTTTACGCCCTCTTTACCGCAGATGTCTTCGACCATCTTGTAAATAAAGCCATACGCCAGCTCGGCCACAGACTGCATTCGTGTTGGGACAATCGCCCGCTTTGACGTCCCCAAAACAAGCAACGCAAATACTGCCAGTACGGCGATGGCCATCCACACAGTAGAGTTGGTTATCGTGTACCAAGATACTGCACCGTCGCCGAAGAACGGCTCGACGATGAACTGGTCCATCGGGTGGAAAACCAATCCGCCCGCTTCTTCGCCTTTTGCTTCTGCAACCATCTCAGGCCCCTTTATTCTCGTCGGCCTCTTCGGCCACTTTCTTTTCCTGGATTTCCTGCGCAGAACGGAGCATCGTCTTTACTCCTGCCGCCAGGCCCAGCATTACAAACAGCACCATGAATATCGGGAGCGTTCCTAAGAACCAATCCAGCGAATATCCGATGCCAAAACCAATCCCGAGACCGGCGCAAAGTTCGATCACCATCCGCCAGGCCAGCGACGCCTGAGAATAGTGTTCATCCACCCGAGGCTTCGGTGCTTGCGCACGTTTGGCAGCTTCGATCTTTGCCTCTAGCTGCTTTAGCCGCTGCTGTTGGTCTGGATCGGTCACGCCTGAACCCTCACGAGATGTCTTGCGCAGTAGCTACTTTTCCACGCACCCAGAGTCAACAACGTAGTAAACCAAGGTAACACACTGATATGATTATATTTTACAGATTCAAAGTCGCATTTTTTCTCCGTGTTCCTTAGCCGCAAGCGAACAAACTAAAGCGTTTCGTTATTCAACCTTTCGGTTGAACATGCGATGCATTAGCAAGGCATGGCAGGATCACATGACCTCGCTTCGATCAACATTGGATAGTGCCCGCCCCATGACCACCAGTCTTGACATCGTATTCGCTGCCCTTGCCGACCCTACCCGTCGCGCCATATTGGCTATGCTGCTCGAGGATGACATGGCCGTGACCGACGTGGCTGAACCGTTCGCGATTTCGCTCGCTGCGATCTCAAAGCATTTGGTAGTGCTGGAACGAGCAGGGCTGATTACACAAGAAAAGCGCGGTCGCGTAAAATGGTGCAAGCTCGAACCCTCCGCGCTTAAACCACCCTCGGTCTGGATGCAGGGGTTCGGCCAATTTGAACCGGTCAATCTTGATGATTTCGAGAGATTTATCGCGGCTGAGCTTACATCATTTAATTCTGGCGCGACACCAGAAGAAACGGTGGGTGGACTTGACGAGGAAATGGAATAATTGGCTCTTCCGCGACGAGGTTTTACACGAAAGAGCCAAGAATGGAGCTGTTAGATCACACCAAACGCAAAACGCAAGATGGCCAAAACAACTACAATCAAACCAATCAGATAAATAATGCTACGCATTGAGCAGTCCTTTTATAAACTTTCTGTGACCTAACGCTAAAACCATCCTGCGGGTTCCATCAAGCCTCAGATATTGTTCTTATCCGTCATTGCGCAGCAGTAAATAGAGGGCAACAATTGTCAGAACCACCCCTGCTAGTACGGCGAATGGGGGCATCTCGTTCCCCAGTGCAATTTCCCACAATATGACCCAACTGGGCGTCAGATAGGTATAGGCCATCACTTTGGCGGATGGCAGTCGAAGAGTTGCGAATTGCAATAGAACGAAAGTTGCTGACGAAGCGGCTATCGCTACATAAACAATGGTGATCCAGACAATCGACGGTAACGCGATCCAATCCGTGCCCAAAACGTCGCGCCACCCATAGATCAATAGCAGCGCCGCCCCTGCCAGTAGGGTACCAAGGGTGAACAGGACCGCGGGCTCCCCTCGGTTCAGTTTACGGACCATTGGCGTGTATAGCGCATGGGAGATACACCCTACAAAGAAGATGGCCTCGCCCCGCCCTATCTCAAAGTTTCGCAGCGCCTCTAGGTCTGCACGGAAAATGACCCAAAGCGATCCGCCCGCCCCAATGGAAAGCGCGAACGCCATGCGCGGCGTCGTTACTTGGCCCAATAACAGCCAGCCAAAGCCCGCAGCCATGACAGGTGTCAGCGTAAAGACCGCGGATGCGCTAACTGGACGGGCTGTTTTCAAGCCTTCGAACATCAGTACAAAATAGATCGCGAACAGCGCCCCTAAGACAAGATACCGCCAAGGCGCACGGGCCGCCTCGCGGTGAAATCCGGTGGTCGTCACCACTGCCACTGCGATTACCATCGCTGCAATTATGAATCGCGCTGCATTCAAGGCCGCTGGCGAAATCAGATTGGCCGACATAGAACCCAGCGAAAATGACCCTGCCACCAAAGCAGAGAACGTGAGCATTGCAAGATGCCCTTTGATATCGGGTCGCATCAAACTACACCTTTAGCGCTGTTCTTAAGGAACTTCACCAAAGCCTGCACCTTTGGCGTGCGATGAAGATCGACATGGGTCACAAGCCAAAGCGGAGAATCCCATTCGGATAGTCTAGGGTGGAT
>DRFG01000071.1 GCA_011050655.1 Roseobacter sp. | reverse complement strand
CGTTTCGTATGAACCTTGATGCTCAAACACCATCCGGACCGCACGTGCGCGGACCTCAGGCGAATAGCGATTTGCCATTTTGCTTTTTGTCATAACCATCATCCTTACTTAAGTTGATGGTCTCCGACAAACTCGGGGCGATTCAGACCTGCTCTATCGGTATGGCGCCCACCGAGCTGCTTGCAAAGATCGGCGCGGAGCTGAACAAACCTGACGGCTTCGTACTGATAGAAGCTGGTGACCTGCCTGCGCGTCTCGAACACATCGACCTAGATGTCCTGCCGGGGATATCGAAAGGGATGCGGGCGCGCTTAACCGCCGCCCATGTCAATGACTTTAAATCACTATGGCAACTCGCGCCAAAGCAGGCCTGGGCCATCTGGGGCAGTGTCGAAGGGAGCGGTTCTGGAATGGATTGCACGGCTATCATATTGAGCGGCCAGAAACAAAGAAGAGCCTGTTTGGCCATAGCCGGATGCCGCCGCACGACTGGCGCGCACCCGTTAAAATTCGCGCCTGCTCCCGGCTTCTGACCACAAGTACCGCCCGCTGGCTGCGACGCGCAGATGTCCGTGCCACAAAACTGTCTTTGAGCTTACGAGGTGGCGGCTATCGACGCCAAGACGGCAGTCGCTCAAAAGATCTGATCTGGTCTTGGGAGACAACCTTCGCGCCAGCACGCGATGATCACACCTTTCTTCAGGCCGTGTCAGAAGGATTGGCCAAATCCGAACGGGCAATGAGATTTCGCCCGAAGTCGGTCAGCGGCATGATCCACGGATTAATTGCAGAACAAGACAGGATTGCCGATCTTTTTGGGGAAACCAAAGACCCGTCGGGTCGCGGCGCGGACACTGCGTCGCGAGCAAAATGGGAAAAGGTTAGCGACCTCCTGGATACCCTCCGTCAGTCTCACGGACCCAAGGCAATGTCACTTGGCCCACAAAATAACATACTGGGTGGATATCTCGGAGCTAAGATCGCTTTCGGCCGCATCCCCGACGAGCACGACTTTAGCGAGGCCCCTGTTGCCGACGAAGACACACATTTTCTATCGTACTGACCTGACGGTTTCTCATTGAACTGACCTGTTAGATTCATGCGGTCTGGACTTTGTGACAGATGCGCATGGGGGACGGCACCCAAGTCACGTCTGCTGCTTGGATTTGGTCGCGCCCTTAAGTCGTTGCAGCGATAGCCAGGGCTTCTATCCGGTAGTAAGGTTGCGCCATCCGAGCCTCGACACAGACCCGCGTAGGAGGTGTTACCGATGAAACCCATTCGTCCCAAACCGCGTTCATTTTGCCATAGTCATCCATGTCAGCAAGCCATATCTGCACAGAGATCAGATTTTCACGTGTAGTACCGGCTTCGCCCAGAAGTACGTCAATCTTTTCGAACACATCACGTGACTGCGCAGTGATATCACCGTCCTTGATCTGGGAAACTTGACCGGCCAAATGAATCTGGCCGTTGTGGATCGCGATAGTAGAAAAGCGGGCCGAACCGCCGATTTTTGTGAGGGTACCGCTCATGGGATTTTCCTTGGGTATGGTGTCTAGCGCCTTGTAGACAACAGCCAATAATTAAGGCAAAGTGTAATAATTGAAATCTACTTCAGGATCTCTTAATTTGGCTATCAAGATCGAAATGCTCCGATGTTTCTGCGCCGTTGTGCAACACGGAAGCCTAAACGAGGCTGCTAATCAACTTGGACGAACGCCTTCGGCGGTGTCGATGATGCTAAAGCAATTCGAGGAACATATAGGTGCAGCCTTATTCGAGACCGCGCGCAAGTCGCGCATGACCCCGTTGGGAGACATGGTTTATAACGAGGCCCGCCGCGAGATAGAGCATTTCGGACGCACGGTCGCAGCCATCGAAGGTCTCTCACGCGCGGAACAGGGACAGGTCAGGCTCGCGGTGACGCCATCGGTGGCGACGGCAATTCTTCCCGAGGTAATTCGCCACTTTCGCCGCAACCATCCGATGGTCCGTATCGACATGCGCGACATGGACAGCGCCTCTGTGCAGCGAGAACTGGAGGCGGAGCGTGCCGACATTGGGTTGGCGAGCATTACCGCAGGCCCTGGCTTTGAACGGAAGCTGCTGTTTTCGGATCCGTTCGGCGTGGTCTGTGCAATGGATGATCCGCTAGCTATTCGTAAAGACCCCGTTAGCTGGGCCCAGCTTGCCGGGCGCGACTTCATAGCAAACGGGCTGTGCCGGTTGATCGACGACGCGGATTTTGCACCAATACTCGAAAGTGCGCTGATGTCTGTGCCCAATACCGCCTCTTTGCTTGCGTTGGTGCGCGCGGGCGTTGGGCTGACCCTGCTTCCACGCCGCGCTGTGCCTCTCGACGATGAAGGGCTGGTCTTTCTGCCGCTCGCTGGAAGCGATGCGCGACGACAGCTTTATCTTGTATCCCAGCCTCGAAGGCTCATGCCTCCGGCCGCGCGCGCTTTCTTGCGGGTTCTCGAAACGGAAACTGCCAGTTTGCGGGATGCTGCACAACTTCAAATTAATTGAACTAAAATCAAATAAATCTAGTTTGATTGAAATGTCTTGCTGACGTCTACTGTCCCCGACCACTTTCGGAATTACGGCCCTGACAGGAGACACCACATGAACGCCATGACCGACCTCAATCGCAACTTCATCGCGGGCGCTTGGGTTGCCGGTGCAGGCGAGATCGAGAACCGCAACCCTTCGGACCTATCAGAGATTGTCGGTCGGTATGCGCAAGCCAGCGCAAACCAGCTTGACGACGCGCTGTCCGCCGCGCGTGCCGCGCAAATGATATGGGCCGACTACGGCCTAGAACGGCGCCACGACGTCTTGATGGCGATCGGTCGCGAGATGATGGAACGGGCCTCGGAACTGGGGCAGTTGCTATCGCGAGAAGAAGGCAAGCCCATGGCAGAGGGCAAGGGCGAAGTCTTTCGTGCGGGTCAGTTCTTTACCTATTACGCCGCCGAATGCCTGCGCCAGATCGGTGATACTGCTGACAGTGTGCGCGCCGGTGTTGAAATCGATGTGCGCCGAGAGCCTGTCGGCGTGGTTGCTGTGATCAGCCCATGGAATTTCCCCACCGCGACGGCAAGCTGGAAAATCGCCCCCGCACTGGCTTATGGGAATGCGGTAATCTGGAAGCCCGCGAACCTGACCCCCGCGTCAGCAGTGGCCCTGACCGAGATCATCGCGCGGCAAGACGTGCCCGCGGGCTTGTTCAATCTGGTCATGGGTGCGGGACGGGAGATCGGTCAAAAGCTGGTAGAAAGCCCACGGCTTGACGCGATCTCATTCACGGGTTCGGTGCCGGTAGGGCGCGGCATCGCCGCCGCCGCAGTGCAGAACTTTACCAAGATCCAGATGGAAATGGGGTCGAAGAACGCGCTGGCCGTGATGGATGACGCCGATATCGATCTGGCCGTCAGCCTTGCCCTTGGCGGGGCGTTTGGCGGCACTGGTCAAAAATGCACCGCATCGTCGCGGTTGGTCGTGCACAAGGCTGTCCACGATGAATTCGTCGAAAAGCTGGTGAAAGGGGCCAAGGCGATGAAAGTTGGTCATGCGCTGGCTGACGGCACACAGCTTGGCCCGGTGGTGAGCGAGGAGCAGCTTAATGCCAACCTCGACTATATCGAAAACGGCAAATCAGAAGGCGCTACGCTGCAATGCGGCGGTGAACGGCTGAACCTAGGTATCGACGGCTATTACATGTCCCCCGCCGTGTTCACCGACACCACCAATGACATGACGATCAACCGCGAAGAAATGTTCGCCCCGATCGCGTGCGTCATCGAGGTAGGCAGCTATGCTGAAGCGCTTGAGGTGGTAAACGACACCGAGTTCGGGCTGACGTCGGGCATTGTCACTCGATCAATCGCAAGGGCCACGCATTTCCGTCGCAACGCCAGAACCGGCTGCGTGATGGTCAATCTTCCGACCGCTGGCACAGACTATCACGTACCCTTTGGGGGGCGAGGTAATTCGTCATACGGACCCCGCGAACAGGGCAGCTATGCCGCCGAATTCTACACCACCGTAAAGACCGCGTATATTGCGGCCGGAACCCCAGAGGATCTGGCGTGACATACCGTATTGATTGCCTCCAATATGCCAATTGGTCCGAAAAAATCTTTCGGCAAATGCGCGAGGGCGGCGTGGACGCGGTACACGTCACTATCGCCTATCATGAAAATTTTCGCGAAACTGTACTGAATATTGAACAGTGGAACCGTTGGTTTGAGCAGTTTCCCGAGCTAATATTCCAAGGTCGCACTGGTGCGGACGTACGTCGCGCCAAGACCGAAGGGCGCACTGCGATCTTCTTTGGCTTTCAAAACCCCTCGCCCATTGAAGATGATATCGGCCTGGTCGAAATCGTACACACGCTGGGTGCCCGCTTCATGCAGCTAAGCTACAATAATCAGTCGCTCTTGGCGACAGGGTGCTACGAGGCTGAAGATCCGGGCCTGACCCGAATGGGCCGCGAGGTCATCGACGAGATGAACCGTGTCGGTCTGGTTGTCGACATGAGCCATTCGGCTGATCGCTCGACACTTGAGGCGATTGAACATTCAGCCCGCCCCATAGCCATCACCCATGCCAATCCGGCGTTTTGGGCACCGGCACGGCGCAACAAGCCCGATGACGTGATCCGGGCACTGGCCGAAACCGGCGGCATGCTGGGCTTTTCACTTTACCCGCACCACCTGAAAGACAAGTCAGACTGCACTTTGCAAAGCTTTTGCGAAATGGTCGCGCAAACCGCCGATATGGTTGGACCAGATGTGCTCGGGATCGGATCGGACTTGTGCCAGGACCATCCCAACAGTGTGGTCGACTGGATGCGGATGGGCCGTTGGACCAAAAAGGTCGACTATGGCGAAGGCTCGGCTGCCGCACCTGGCTTTCCCGATATGCCCACATGGTTCACAGACAATCGCGACTTTTCCAACCTCGAGGCAGGGCTACGCTCCGTAGGATTTGATGCGGCCGAGGTGGCCGGCATCATGGGAGAAAACTGGCTGCGGTTCTTCGACGCCAGTTTCGGTCCCGCACGGGAGGTGCGGGAATGTCGAGCGGCTGAATAGGCCGCCCGATAAAATATTGGATATTCCTTCAGGGAGGTTGGAATGACGTACCAGACCCAAAATCCGACGGCAGCGGCACAAAGCCCGCGCCCCGGTCACATCAACAAACCACTGTTTGCGATCACCGGGGGATTCATTGCAATTTTCTGTCTAATCGCGCTGTTTGACCTCGAATTGCTTTCGCTTATCGTGGACACCAGCTTTGCCTTCTCAGCCAAGTATTTCGGGCTGTATTGGCAGATCTTGCTTCTGGCCACGTTTCTGATCGGGTTGGTTTTGATCTTCCTGCCGGGTGGCAAGGCGATCATGGGGGCAATGGCCCGCCCTGAATTTTCGGTATTCCAATGGGGATCCATGATCATGTGTACGCTACTGGCGGGCGGTGGCGTGTTTTGGGCTGCCGGAGAACCGATGGCGCATTTCCTGTCATCTCCGCCTTTGTTTGCGGCTGAAGCGGGCACACTTGATGCAGTGGCACCGGCATTGGCCCAAAGTTTCATGCACTGGGGTTTCCTGGCTTGGGCGATTTTGGGAGCGCTGACCACGATCATGCTGATGCATTATCACTATGAAAAAGGTCTGCCGCTTGCGCCGCGCACCCTGCTCTATCCGCTGTTCGGCGACCGTGCGATCACGGGACCCATCGGGCTGATCGCTGACGCGTCTTGCATTATCGCTGTGGTGGCCGGAACAGTCGGACCGATCGGCTTTCTCGGGCTTCAGGTCAGCTATGGCTTGAACACGCTGTTCGGAATTCCCGATGCCTTTGCTACCCAGGCCATCGTCATTGCCGGGCTTGTGACGCTTTACACCCTGTCTGCTATGTCGGGGCTGACGCGTGGCATCCAGCTTCTTAGCAAGATCAATGTCATTCTGGCCGGCGGCTTACTGGTGTTTATGCTGGTCCTTGGGCCGACTGCATTTATCTTTGAAAGCTATATCGCTGGCTTTACGAGCTATATCAGTAACTTCTTTGACATGGCACTGTATCGCGGTGAAGCGGGACTGTTTGGCGAACCCGGTTGGCTGGGTTGGTGGACAGTGTTCTTCTGGGGTTGGTTCATGGGGTATGGACCCCTGATGGCCATGTTCATCGCGCGCATCTCGCGAGGGCGGTCGATCAGGTCGATTATCATTATGCTGTCTTTGGTGGCCCCGGTCATCACCACCTTTTGGTTCACCATCATCGGCGGGTCCGGCATCGCTTTCGAGCTTGGCAATACAGGCTCTGTTTCAACCGCGTTCGAGGGGTTCAACCTGCCCGCCGCCTTGCTCGCCATTACCCAGCAACTTCCGTTGGGCTTCCTCGTGTCGCTATTGTTCCTGATCCTGACGACGATTTTCGTGGCAACGACAGGCGATTCAATGACCTATATCATCTCGGTCGCCATGTCCGACGAAGACAGGTCGTCGATGCCGGTAAGAGTATTCTGGGGCGTCGGCATGGGCCTGATGGCGATCATCCTGATATCGCTCGGGGCTGGCGGGGTCGGCAAGCTACAAAGCTTCATCGTGGTTACCGCCGTTCCAGTTTCACTGGTGCTGCTACCCTCGCTTTGGGATGCGTTCAGGATCACGCTCGCGAAGGGTCGTGAAAACAATTGATAAAGTCGCGGTGCGGCCCGATTAGGGCCGCCCGCAAAGATATGTGATATCATGCAAGAGGAGGCGCGTGATGAAACTGGATCAGCTAAACCCCGATACCGTGGCACTGCGCCCTGCTCACACCGTGATGCGCCTAGCCCGGATGGGGTCATTCCACCAGTCACGTCTGTCATTCATGCGCGTCTTGTTGCGCCGCCTCAAAGCCGAATGCTGGCGTTTCGAGCGACGCGCCTTCGAGATCGAGGCCAAAGGCATTGGCCATGCCGTATACACCATGCATGGACCGGACCGCAGCTATAGCTTGGTGGCCTTTGCCCATGATCTGCCACCTGAACAACGCTCTGACCGAGTGATCGCCACAGCGTGGGATGCTACCTTTGCACTGTTCGACGGATTGCCCACCAAAGCAGATATCCATCGGCTGTCCCGCAATATTCCGCTTCAGGAAGCTGGCCGCGTCACCGCGTCAGAACTGACGGTGTCTCGGGCCAATCGCTCCGTGCGGCTGTTCGACCATGTCGTAGATTGCCTCAGCAGAGGTGAACAGCCGCACGTGGCCCACGTCGACGCCGTAGGCTATCTGATGCGTACCACTGCCGTCTATGGGTCAGGCAAGCTTGGCGCTGCCGATCGCGAGAGCATCTGCGACCGCCCCGAATTTGCCGCACCATTTCAGGCTGAAATGTTGACCGTGTTCCTGATCCGCGGTTTTGTTCTTGACCTCGTAGAACATCTTGCTGCGTTACGTTCGCCCGAACGGGCAGTGCCGCTCGACCCTGAATTGCGCAGGCGTTTTGGCATCGGCAATTCGACGGGTCTGGGCATGGCTCCCTTCCTGCTCAACCACCCTATCCTGCTCAACAACTGGATCGAGGCACGCGAAACAGCGCTGGCACGGGTTCGCGCGCTTCCTACGGTGTCGCCGGTAGATGCCAAAGCGTTCCGGGTCATGCTGCGCCGGGGACAACGCAATGTCGATGACTGGCACTCGGAGCATGCGCTTCAATGCGATAAGATCGCTCTGCTCAAAGCTGATCTCGACAGGCTTACCGAACATTTGGAAACCGGCGCTCTTGAGAAGGTGATGCCGTGGGATCGCCTATATCGCTGGTCCGAATCCGCGCTGAGCTTAGAGGGCCAAGAACTTCTCGTTGCATTGATGATGGAACCTTACGGGGCGTTGGTCGACGATCTACCGGCGCGGATGAGTGCTGACGAAGCAGCGGGTTTTGCCATTGATGGCAGGATGACCGTACGCCAGCTGCGCGATATCTTGGCAGCCAACTATGCTTGGGCGTTGGAAATCGACTGGACCCTGCCCGAAAGTCAGGCGCGCGCATGGTACGTCTCTGCAGAAAAGCTGGAACCACGTTTGGGCGAACGTCGGTCCGAGCCAATCGCCGCCTATGAACAACCCTTAGCCCCCGGCCGCGACGCAACCCTGCTGATCAGCGCTCTGGCATCGGAAAATCCAGAAACCCGCGTTGCCGATGTACTGCTGCGCCACCCAGAGCACCGTCATATCACCCGCAGGGTGCAGATTGCCGCCCGCTATCCCTACGCCGAAATCCGCGACAACACGATCGCTGCGGATGTCCTTCCTATTGACCTGCTACGCGCGAAGCTATCGTTCTTCGGAGCCTGCCATTTCGATCCGCGTTCGGACCGATGGGTGCGGATTAACATGTTTCGAAATGCGCCGTTCCCCCATGAAGTCGCTCAGATGGAGTTCGCAGGGTGGACCTATCCAGCGGTTCAGGAGATCTTGGAATGATCTATTCGCTCAACGAGATCGAAGCCCTTGCCCGGAAAGCGGCGCGCGGTGGCGGGATGAGCTGGGGCCTGGCGGAAGAAACCGGCAAGGCGGTGCGCTGGCTTAGTGACAACGGCTTCTCGGGCCCGCATCTCTTAGCGGATTTGCTCGGCATCAATGACGGTATCGCATATTTAAAGCTTGTGCCTCGATATGCGAATGGTTCCTTAAGCGCAGAATCCGGCCCGCTTTGTCCGATCATCGTCGGCGCGTTGATCTGTGACCGAGCCTATGATCTGACCCTTGGTGATCCTATCCATATCAATGATGTATCGGTGCCCCTATTGCTGGCACCCTTCATCGCTGCGGCTTCTCGGTCGGGCCGTGTCACCGTCACATTGGAGTGGGCAGGCACTTTATTGACCTTTGAAAGTGGTCGGGTAAGCGTCAAGGCGGAAAAAGCTGCTCTCATGACGCGACACGCAAAATCAGCCGTTTTGACTAAGACCGAAACCCGGTTTGTGGCGTCGGCCCGAACCGTTGCGGGCCGTCAGATGGATAAGGCGACCCTGCGCGTTTTGGAAAGCTTCGCGTTTCGGACCTACGCCCCGGCAACCGAAGCCAGCCGCGCCGGTGCGGGGGCCGGGCAGGATAACGAATGAAGGTCATCCCCATTGTCGCGAAACCGGACGGGCAATGGTACGCCCCCTTTCATCCCCTTCATTGCGTTGTGGAAGCTGAATAAAAAGAAAATTCCAAAATATCGCGACTTTTCCAAAAAATTGCACTGCTACACCTTGCAGCCCACAAAAATGCAAGGTAGCAGACCCCTGCGGGATGGAGCAGTCCGGTAGCTCGTCAGGCTCATAACCTGAAGGTCGTAGGTTCAAATCCTACTCCCGCAACCAACTTTAGCGAACTTTCGCATTCAGCAAGGCCCGCATCACCCGCGGGCCTTGTTGCGTTGAGCATCTTCAATAACTCTCCACGCAACTCAAGGCGGTGAACCTTCGCTTCCGCGTCCCAGTCGACGACCACTGTGTCGATCCACCCGTGCAACTCATCGCTGGCGCGACCCGCGACATCCTCATCAGACAGAGTTCCAATCAGATCCTCGATATGCGCCCTATAGAAGGCAGGGAGGTCGGGTGGCAGGGTGATTGGTTCAGGCGTGATAGCCTCCCGCTTTATGCACGCAGCTTCAAGATCAGTTTCCAACTCTTTGAGGCGCTTTTTAAGTGAAGTCGGGGCATCACCATCCTCAACTGATCGCACGATATTTGCGATCTTGTTCTCCAGCTGACGAATGTTCTGGTTGTGCAGTTTTAGCATTTTACCGCGTTCTTCTTCCTGAGACTTTGTGCGTGCCAAGAATTTTTCTCGAAAATCCGCATAGGCCTCATCCTGCATTAGGCCGGTCTTTAAGCCAGACAGGATCGAGGTCGCGGCGTCTGCTTCTTTGAGCCCGCGCATACCGGTGCAAACAGACGCGCCTTTCTCTTTGGCGTTGGCGCAGTAATAACGACGGGCTTTGCCACTGCCTGCCACGGTAAGATTGCCCCCGCATTGCCCGCAACTCATCAGCCCAGACAGGAGGTATTTGCGCCGCCGAAGCGATTGACCGACTGACAGGCCTTTCTTGTCCGTTGCTGGCTTTATGCTGCGCACCTTCTTGTGCTCGGTTTGTAAAGCCTTAACGGCATCCCACAGGTCCTGGTCGATGATCCGCAGGTCTGGCACTTCTTGAAACTCCCAGTCTTCGACAGGGTTGAGCCGCGAAACCCGCTTGCCAGTGTCCGGGTGCTTGGAGTAGCGCAGCCGGTTCCAAATCCGACGCCCGATATAGAGCTCGTTGTTTAGGATTCCGGTGCCACGCGTCGGGTTGCCGTTAATGGTATTCTGCTTCCAATGACCGCTGGTCGCGCGCTTGGTATTGGCTGCGGGCGACAGGATGCCTTCTGCATTGAGCTGTGCTGCGATCTTAAGCGGCGACACACCGGACACGTATTCTGTAAAAATGCGACGTACGATGGCCGCTTCGTTCTCGTCGATGACAACATGGCCCTTTTGAGCCAAGCCGTCTTGTCCGATACGAGGGGCGTAGCCATAGGATTTACCGCCTGCGCTTTGACCACGCTCAAACTTCCCCCGTAGTCCACGACGTGTCTTGAATGCGAGATCTTCGAGAAAGACCTGCGCCATCGTGGACATAATGCCGATGTCGAGCAGGCCGAGCTTACCTTTGCCCAACTGGTGAAGCTCAATGTCCGCGAAGGTTGCTGCCTTGTAGAAGTTCGAAGCCCGTTCAAGATCACGCCCAAGGCGGTCGACGTGTTCGAACAGAACGATGTCAAATGAGCGTGCGTGAACTGCTTCGAGCAGCGCCTGAAACCCAGGGCGGTCCCGTAGGGCACCAGACAACCCGGCGTCGGCGTATTCTTTGACCACGTCATATCCGTTGCGATCTGCGTGTCTGCGGCATTCGCTGAACTGATCGTCAACAGACTTCGGGTTCTGCATATCCGAGGAGTAGCGGGCATAGATTGCCACGCGAGGTTTAACCGTCATTTAGAATCTCCTTGGGTCGCAAATCTGGGTCGCCTTTGTTTGGAATACAATCCGAAATTGAAAAGATTGTGGAGAGACTGCCATAATCTGGCCGAAATCTTGGCTATGATCCAAATCACTGCGCTTGGTGTTTCTTCCTTCGTTCTGCCTTCTTCGGTGGCCCGCTTGGCGGCAACTTCAGCTATCAGGTCGATCAGATTTGTGAGGGTCATTTGCTTCTCTTTCGGTTGTGGACACTCAAAACCAACAACACGACGAGACACGGTGGCCTGCTACGGTTGGTCGTTTACGCCCGCACAGAGATGATCTGTGCGGGCGCTCTTGTTTTGCGGGCGGCCGACATCTGTAGCAGCAGAAAATTCGCCAGCGCGCCCTGGCACGGGGTGTATATGCCCGCGTGTTCGAGATTAGTGCGTGCTGCGCTTGCGCAGGAGCATCGCCTCGGCTTGCAGCAAATCCCGGATGACATTCACCGACGCCAGAAGTTCCACAAGGATCACCAGCGCATTGGTCAGACTATCTGCTTCTTCGGAGAGTTTGTTCTGCGTCCAGTGTTTGATGTTGGAGACGTTGCAGGGATCGTGGTCGTAATGGGTCACCACCTCCGTTTCTTCCTCGATCTGCTCGGCTATGATATCAACCAACTCGATAAGGTCGGCCTGTGCAGGCAACTCGTAGATGCTTTGATCGTCCAAATGCGCCAACAGGCGTTGTGCGATCCGCTTCGACGTCGGCGTCAGGCAGTCGATCACGTCCTCGCGAAGTGCGGTCGCTGCGATGCGGGCCATTCCGAACCCGTAGGCCGCGAGAATATTGACGTTGTCGTGTTTGACTTCGGGCATCGTGTTCATTGTGTTGTTCCTTTTGTGATTGCGATGTTGGAGGCGGTGAGACCACGGTTCCGCTCAAGGAAACCGCGGTCTTCACGCTGCCAGCGGCGCTTCTCCTCTTCCCGTTCCTCACGTTCGAACGCTTGGATATCTGCTTCGGCTTGCATCCGTGCACGCACAGCATTCATCCGCTCGATCAATGGAGGATCGAGGCGACCGATCAGCGTGCCACGCGTGCTGGTACCGCTGTCGAAGCCGGGGTGATTGATGCTGACGATGACCCGCCGCGCACAGACGAAGCGTGACGGCTTGTCGAGGCCGGCCGCGTGGCACGACTCACGCTGCCTTACCCTTACTTCATAGCCGCGATTGGCGCGTGTCGTTGTTGAGGTGCCGTAGGCCAGCTCGACAAAGCAGGTGCCGTCCCTGTCGAAGACGTCGAGCACCAGACACGGGCGACGTTTGGGCTGGTCGTCTGTCGACGGGTTGTCCTCATCCGCAACGGGGAAGCGAAACAGCACGACATCGCCGCGCTCGATAAGGTCTTGCCAGTCGAAAACCGGCACGAAAGGTTGGGGGGATTGATACATCTGGGGTCTCCTGTGATGCGATTGAAAATCGACACCAGCTTTGGAAACCTAAAAAGCCTCCAGTTTTGCTGCGCGTCATAAAGACCGCGCAGCAAAACTGGAGGCAAAAAACCGGGAGAGCGGCGAGAGGGCATCCCTCTCGTCAAAATACGTTTAGAGGGCAATATGGGGCGGGAAGCTGCCGTTCGCTGCGGCCGAAAAATCTGTTTGCGAACTTTCGAAAGCAGACCTTCAATACCTTCACGCCAAAACTCACCCGCCAAAAAGGCTCCAGCGCGTGATGCGATTGTTTCGGCGTGGACCCAGCCGCCCCAGCCGGAGCGGCTGGCAGCGGGGTGGTTAGTACAGGGACAACTCCGTCCCGATGCCCTTGTCGCGGGCGCGTTGCATGATCAGTGGCGCGACGGCCATGTCGTCAATGGCGATACCCAGATTGGCGGCAAAGGTCTTTTGCGCGTCATTGGTCCGCCCCTTGGCTTTGCCGGTCACCAGCGCGCCCAGTTCCGCGTCAACGCGCGGGCAGTTCTGGAAATAGCCGTTTACGTCTTTGTAGTAGTCGTATTGACCCAAGTGGTCGGTCGTCCACAGATCTGCCTCGGCCAGCGCTTCGCGCGACCAGAAGGAGTCGAAATCGACCAGCGAAGCAAAGGCACCTTCGTCCATCCACCCCCCCTTGATCGTGGCATGGGGCGTCTTCAGAATCGGGCCGGAGGTCACGATGATATCGCAGCCGGTGACGGCCTGCTTGGGCTCCGCTACGATCTCGGCCTCAAGCCCAAGCGTGTTGCGGGCGTAGTCCACGAGCTTTGCGGCCTGCTCAGGCGAGCGGTCGTAGGCTTTCACCTTTTTGAGCGGGAAAAGGACGTTCATCGCCTCAAGGTTCGTCATGCCCTGCACACCGCAGGCCAGAATGCCGATGGTCTCGGAGTCGGGCCGCGCGAGGTACTTGGCCGACACAGCCGAGGCAGCGGCCGTGCGCATCCCCGTTATCCACGTGCAGTCCATAACGGAAATCGGAATGCCAGTCTCCGGGTCGTTCAAAAGCAGCAGGCCGGTGATGTATGGCAGGCCCTTTTGCATGTTCCCGGGGTAGCCGCTGACCCATTTCATCCCCGCCACGTTCATTGCCGGGATGTAGGCGGGCATGGCATGGATGAAGTTCGCTCCACCTTCGCCGGGGTGAATGCCGGGCTTGGGCGGCATCTCGACGCGGGCTTCTCCGAGTTCGTAAAAGCCTTTTTCTACGGCCTCAATGATCTCAGCCATGCTGAGGTTCACCGCTTTGACATCTGTCTGTGTCAAGTAAAGCAGATTGGAGTCCATCATGTTCCTCATCCTCATCTGTGTCGCCTGCGCGGCATGGCGCGCATGTAAGCGACAAGTTCCTTCGGTTCTGGCAGATATCGGGGAAGAGCGCGTTCAGCAATCGAAATTCTGTCCTTCACGCATTCCATAATGGAATGCGAATGGTCACTTCTGACTGGCGCTCTCGATCAGCCAATCCCGAAAGGTCATCGCAGCGTCAGACAAACGCGCATTCTTTGGCGACACAAGATAATCGGCCAAGTCGGGCTCATAGACATGATCGCTCGCATAGCGAAGCGATTGGTCATTGATGTGTCGACCGATCATGAACTCCCAGCCAAGGCCTACCCCGAGCCCCCGAGACGTGGCCTCTAGGGCAAGCATGATCTGGTTGTAGCGAGGCGCGTTTGTGGGAATCTGATATTTAAGGCCGCTGCTCGCAAACCAGTCAATCCAGGTCGGCCAATGCCACGCGGACGGGTCAAGGTGCACAAGGCTTTCTGACAACAGCTCTTTCGGGGTGAGCGGGGCCTTCAAGCGGTACGTGTCGCTGCAAACGGCAAAAACGCGTTCTGGAAACAGCACATGCGCCTCAAACCGCTGGGCCAGCTCCGGTGTCCCATTCAGAATACCGAAGTCGAACTGGAAGGTGCTGGCTTCGGTGATGTGATTGGTTGCGTAGACATTCACCGGAATGTCTGGTTCGTCCTGATTGAACTGGACGATACGAGGAAAGAGCCAGTAGTGCGACACGGCTTGAGTGCAGGTGATCGTGACGGCGTTACTGTCGGGCTTCCGCCGCAGTTTCTCGACACTGCCAGACAAGTGGCCAAGGACGTAAGTCACATCCGCCAGAAAGACGGTGCCCTCTTCAGTCAGAACCAGTTTCCTTGGCTCGCGCCGGAACAACTGAAACCCCAAGCTGGCCTCAAGTTTCTTGATCTGTTTGCTAACGGCGCTTTGCGTGATGAAAAGCTCGTCTGCCGCAAGCGTCAGGCTTTCAAGGCGCGCCGCAGCCTCGAAGAACACAAGCGTGCCAAGCGGGGGCAGGTGTTTCCCGACCCTCACACCCCCGCTCCTCTGAGGTCCATGGAAATGCGTTGTCTCTGCCCTAAGATGCTCCAAGCCAAGTGTTTGTTCATGATCTGCCTTTGGTCCATCTGGGTGAAGGTTTCAAGGGACGGGCCGCAGTCGTCCGAGGATTTATTTTGGCCTTTAGAATTGCACTGCCTCCCCCACTGGCCAATCGAATTCTGTGTTTGACGCAAGCTATGGAACTCCTCAGGTGCGGCAGTTCTACATTAATTGCTTTGCTTTGTCATTTCTCTCGGCGTCATTCTCGCGCGGCGCGGCCCGAACGCAGAGTCATTCCAAACCCGCTTTCTGGACATCGACAACATCGGCTCGAAGCGCAGCATATGTCCAACGCTCCATGGATTTTGAACGTCATTATTCAATCCAGCACTTTACGCCAAAAAAGCTCAACGAATGGGGGCGTCCCGTCCTTGGTGCATTCCGCTCCGGTCGAGACGCGCATAAATATGGGGTTGTGCAAGCGCAGCGAATGGCAGCGGAGAGCCTATGCGACGTTCAGAACAAATTTACTTCAAGCCAATGCTCAACCTGACACACCCTCTAAACCTCGTATTAGCTTTGAACGGACTTCTGCTATGTAGCGGTTGCCTCTCGTGATGGTCTCAAACACCTCTGGCGAGTCGTAAGCGACCATCTTGATGGCTTCACAAAGCAGGTCATGGCTTCGTGTCCTGACGGCCGGCGGTTCGCCAAGGGGCAAGATGGCGTGGGCGATGAGATGCATCAGACCCTGGGACAAGGCCGCGTGGCGGTCATGCTCCTCGGCAGTCATGACTGACACGGTCAGATGAAGCTTCCGGAGGATCGCGGCTATCCTGCGCCACGTCTTGCCTCTGAGTGGGCAAAAAACAACCTGCAGGCCCGCAATTCCGTTCGCGGCGCTTGCGGGCCCGAACATCGGATGGCAGGCGATGATCTCCACATCCTGTGGAAGCAATTCCTGCATCAGGCGGGCGGGTTCTTCCTTGACGGAACAGACGTCTATGACGACCTGCCCCGCGCCAAGATGCGGCCCGACCTCCAGGAGGGAGTCCGTTAGCCCTTGTAGCGGCACGGCTATGATCACAATCTCGCTGTGAATTTGTCGTGGGTGGCTGATCAGCTGGAAGCCGGTCCCCTCGACGTCCGCGCTAACCTCAGGTCTCTGGTCGTAGATGAAGATGGAGCCCATGGGCGCCAGCAGTTGGGCGAGCAATTTCCCAAAAGCGCCAAAGCCGATGATAGTGAAGCTGGGAGAAACGAAATTCATGAGCCTGATCCAAGAATGGAGTCAGAGGCTGCACATCAATCATGGGAAACCGCTGACCTGTTGCAGCGGTGATACGTAAACGCTCCGCTACCTAAGGCAGCGGGTAATAGAGCGTCGAAAGGGCGATCGTCATCGTGAGCATCGCATGCCCTTAACGGAGATCGGTCTGCCTCGTCAAGGTCGGTTTTGTCCGCGCTGCGATCTATCGGCCGCCGGAAATGCTACGCGATGCACGAACGACCGGTCTGAGGAAGCCGCGCTGCGGCATTGGATGTCTGGTTCAATGGCCGGTTAGGGCCGTCCGTGAAGACAGCCCAATTGTTTAGATTTCAATGGCTTCAGCGATAGCGAGGGCATCTTCCAGCTCTACGCCGAGATAGCGCACCGTGCTGTCCATCTTGGTATGACCCAACAGCAGCTGTACCGCCCGCAAGTTTCCAGTCTTCTTGTATATTTGGGTGACTTTCGTGCGTCGCATTGAATGGGTTCCATATGCGGTTACTTCCAAACCAATCGAGGAAACCCAGTCCCGAACGATACGAGCATATTGGCGGGTTGAGATATGCAAACGCTCGTGGAAGCGGCCAGGCCAAAGATACTCGGACCCGACCATTAGCGGATCTTCCATCCACTTAGTGAGCGAAGCTCTGGTCCCTTCGGAAATCTCGAAGCGCACGGATTTCTGGGTTTTACTTTGCAACACTGACGTCCTCTCTTTGATTTGACCGGATGCCATGAAATCGACCACTTTCATTTTGACCAAGTCGCAGCCGCGCAATTTGCTGTCGATGGCCAAAATGAACAGCGCGAGATCGCGGTGGTTCTCGGCAAGCTCAAGCCTAACCCTGATTGCCCACACGTGCTTTGGCTTCAAGGGGCGTTTCTGACCGACGCTGCGGCCCTTGTTCCAAGCGGGGCGTAGCGCGCGAATGGCAGGTAAGTTTGGTGTTTCCATGACTGATCCTACGATCCGCCATGCCCTCCCATATCGACAACCCGACGTTGACCGAACCTACATATCACAGGATGCTGCGACCGATCTAACGGCGGCAAGGATGAAGGTTTTTCGATGCGGGCCACTGCGCGAGATTTCGACGCGGGACTGACTTTGGCCCGCGTTGACAAACCTCTCAAGGAGGAAGCCGTGGGATGCTGAGTGTGACCTATGGGGAAAGTGTGAGGCTGCTGTGGGTTGG